>NZ_JBEXWK010000010.1:0-225967 GCF_040629815.1 Streptomyces sp. NPDC005878 | reverse complement strand
CGCGAGCTGGCGGCGCTCACCAACCGCCGCGACTCGATCAACGCGCAGCTGACCACCGTCCGCGAGATGCTTCCCTGCGCGCGCGCAGGGGCGCTCCGAGGGGCTCGGTGGCCCCTTGGTGCCGGGCGGCGGGAGCCGTGGGCGCAGAGGGCGAAAGGGGGCCGGGGCGAGTGGCGGCGGTGCCGCTACAGGGCCGAGGCGGCGGACGGCCCGGGACGTAGGGGGCCGGGGCGAGTGGCGGCGGTACCGCTACAGGGCCGAGCCCGGCGGACGGCCCTGCCCGCACCCCCGCCTCACCCGTAGGTGTCGCCCGGCCCCGTGCTCCCCGGCGCCCGAAGACGCCCGTACCGCGTGGGCGGTCCGCCCGGACCCAGGACCTTGATCAGCCGGACCGTGCCCTGGCCCAGGTCGGCGTTGAGCCGGGCCACCAGCTGGGGCGCCAGCAGGCGCAGCTGCGTCGCCCACGCCGTGGAGTCGCACTGCACCGTGAGGACCCGCTCGTCGGGGTCCTCGTCGTAGCGCAGCGGTACGCAGTGGTTGGCCAGGTCGTCGCCGACGATCTGCGGCCAGCGGCCCATCACACCGCCCACGGCGGCCGGGGTCTCCCAGCCGCGCTCGGTGATCAGCCGGTTGATCGCGGCGCCCAGCGGCTGCGGGTCGCGGCCGTCCGCGCGGGCGCCCGAGCGCAGGCCGCCGCCCCGGCGGGCCTGCTTCTTCTGCTGTGCGGCGGCGCCCCGCGCCTTGGCCTGCTCCTTGGCGGCGCGCAGCGCCACGCGCGCGAGGTCGACGCCGGAGGACTCGGGAACCCTGGGCGCCGGCGTCTCGTTTCCGGAGTGCTCGCTCATACCCGCGCCACCTCTCCCGCGGTGACCTCGTACCGGGCCCCCGCCAGGACGCCGGGCACGTCGTCGTCCACGGCCGCCGTCACCAGCACCTGCTCGCCCGGAGCCACCAGCTCCGCCAGCCGCTCGCGGCGCCGGGCGTCCAGCTCCGCGAAGACGTCGTCCAGGACCAGCACCGGCTCGTTGCCCTCGGCCCGCAGCAGGTCGTAGGAGGCGAGCCGGAGCGCCAGCGCGTACGACCAGGACTCGCCGTGGCTCGCGTACCCCTTGGCGGGGAGCGGGCCGAGCTTGAGCAGCAGGTCGTCGCGGTGCGGCCCGACCAGGGTCACCCCGCGCTCGATCTCCTGCTTGCGGACGTCGGCGAGCGCGGCGATCAGCTGCCCGTACAGGTCCTCGCGGGTTGTCTCGCCGCCCGGCGCCGACGGCTTGTACTCCAGCGCCACCGGACCGCCCCCGGGCGCCAGCTGGTCGTACGCCTTGTCCGCGAGCGGCTGGAGCGCGGCGATCAGGTCCAGCCGCTGGGCGAGCAGCTCGGCGCCGGCCCGCGCCAGATGCTGGTCCCACACGTCGAGGGTGGACAGGTCCATGCCGCGGCCGCCGTGGCGCCGGGCCATCGCCGCCGACTTCAGCAGGGTGTTGCGCTGCTTGAGGACGCGGTCGTAATCGGAGCGGACGGCCGCCATGCGCGGCGAGCGCGCGGTGACCAGCTCGTCCAGGAAGCGCCGCCGCTCGCCGGGGTCGCCCTTGATCAGCGCCAGGTCCTCCGGCGCGAACAGGACGGTCCGCACGATCCCCAGCACGTCACGCGGTCTGACCTGCGAGGACCGGTTGACCCGGGCCCGGTTCGCGCGGCCCGGGTTGAGTTCCAGCTCGATCAGCTGGGAGCGCTCGCCCTGGGTCACGGCCGCGCGGATGACGGCGCGCTCGGCGCCCATGCGCACCAGCGGCGCGTCCGAGGAGACCCGGTGGCTGCCGAGGGTCGCCAGATAGCCGACCGCCTCGACGAGATTGGTCTTGCCCTGGCCGTTGGGTCCGACGAAAGCGGTGACGCCCGGGTCGAGCGGAACCTCGACCCGGGCGTACGAGCGGAAGTCGGCCAGCGAGAGATGCGTGACGTGCATGGTGGTGCGCCGACCTCCCCCGGCCCTGCCAACAGCCTGTGGATTACTTCTTGGACTCGACCGCGTGGCCACCGAACTGGTTGCGCAGCGCCGCGATCATCTTCATCTGAGGGGAGTCGTCCTGCCGGGACGCGAACCGCGCGAACAGCGACGCGGTGATGGCGGGCAGCGGAACGGCGTTGTCGATGGCCGCCTCGACGGTCCACCGGCCCTCGCCGGAGTCCGCCGCGAAGCCGCGCAGCCGGTCGAGGTGCTCGTCCTCGTCGAGGGCGTTGACCGCCAGGTCCAGCAGCCAGGAACGGATGACCGTGCCCTCCTGCCAGCTGCGGAAGACCTCGCGGACGTCGGTGACGGAGTCGACCTTCTCCAGGAGCTCCCAGCCCTCGGCGTACGCCTGCATCATCGCGTACTCGATGCCGTTGTGGACCATCTTGGCGAAGTGGCCGGCGCCGACCTTGCCCGCGTGGACCGAGCCGAACTCGCCCTCGGGCTTGAGCGCGTCGAAGATCGGCTGGACCTTCGCCACGTGCTCGGCGTCGCCGCCGTACATCAGCGCGTACCCGTTCTCCAGGCCCCAGACGCCGCCGGAGACACCGCAGTCGACGAAGCCGATGTCCTTGAGGCCCAGCTCGACCGCGTGCTTCTCGTCGTCGGTCCAGCGCGAGTTGCCGCCGTCGACGACGACGTCGCCGGGGGAGAGCAGCTCCGCCAGCTCGTCGATGGTGGACTGGGTCGCGGCACCGGCCGGGACCATCACCCAGACCACCCGGGGACCCTTGAGCTTGCCCACAAGTTCTTCGAGGCTGTGGACATCGGCGACGTCCGGGTTGCGGTCGTAACCGATGACGGTGTGGCCTGCGCGGCGAATCCGCTCGCGCATGTTGCCGCCCATCTTGCCGAGGCCGACGAGACCGAGCTCCATCACATGATCCTTTGACGTTGTGGCGTTCGTACCCGTGACCGAGACTACGCCCGGACACGGGCACACACCTGTGGGGTCGGCCGCTCAGACGAACACGGCCCCCGCACCGGTCAGCCGGGTCAGCCGGAGAGGCGCACCGGCATGATCAGGTACTTGTACGCGTCGTCCGCCTCGGCGTCGAGCGCGGGCCTGCCGCTCAGCAGCGCAGGCTTGGTCGAGGTGGTGAAGGAGAGCTGGGCGACCGGGGAGTCGATGGCGCTCAGGCCGTCGAGCAGGAAGGTCGGGTTGAAGGCGATCGAGATGTCGTCGCCCTCCAGGTTGGCGTCGACCCTTTCCACAGCCTGTGCGTCGTCGCTGGAGCCGGCCTCCAGGATGAGCACGCCCTGCTCGAAGCTGAGCCGGACCGGGGTGTTGCGCTCGGCGACCAGGGAGACGCGCTTGACCGCCTCGACGAAGGGCGCGGTCTCGATCACCGCGACCGAGTTGAACTCGGTGGGGAACAGCGTCCGGTACTTCGGCAGGTCGCCTTCGAGCAGGCGGGTGGTGGTGCGCCGGCCGGCGCCCTCGAAGCCGATCAGGCCCTCCCCGGCGCCCGAGCCCGACAGCGCGAGCGTGACGGTGTCACCGCTGGTCAGGGCCTTGGCCGTGTCCAGGAGCGTCTTGGCGGGCACCAGGGCGACCGCGGAGGCGTCCGGGTTCTCCGGCTTCCACAGGAACTCGCGGACCGCGAAGCGGTAGCGGTCGGTCGAGGCGAGGGTGACCGTGTCGCCCTCGATCTCGATCCGCACACCGGTCAGCACCGGCAGGGTGTCGTCGCGCCCGGCGGCAATGGCGACCTGGGCGGCGGCGGAGGCGAAGACCTCACCGGGAACGGTGCCCGTCGCGGTCGGCATCTGCGGCAGCGCCGGGTACTCCTCCACAGGCAGGGTGTGGAGGGTGAAGCGGGAGGAGCCGCAGACCACCGTCGCCCGTACACCGTCTGTGGAAATCTCCACCGGGCGGTTGGGGAGGGCGCGGCAGATGTCGGCGAGCAGACGGCCGGAGACGAGCACCGTGCCGTCCTCGTCGACCTCGGCCTCGACCGAGACCCGCGCCGAGACCTCGTAGTCGAAGCTGGAGAAGCTGAGGGCGCCGTCCTCCGCCTTCAGAAGAAGGCCCGCGAGCACGGGCGCGGGCGGACGGGCCGGGAGGCTGCGGGCCACCCACGCCACCGCCTCCGCGAGAACATCGCGCTCCACCCGGATCTTCACCGGAACCGCCTCCTGCTGTTGCTGGCTCGCCCTGCTGGCTTTCGTCGTCGGCTGTATCGCCGGGGACCAGTCTGACGTACGCCGCTGACACTCGGTGCGAGTCGGGGTCAAGTCGTGCCGAGCGGTCCGGGAGCCACCGAGGCCGAGTTGTGCACAGGCCCCACTTCGAAGCGGAATCCGGGCTAACTCTAAGTGGCAGTAGTAGTAGGGCCTGTGGAAACCGTGGATAACCCCGTTTTCGCAGGTCAGACCCGATTTTTTGTCCACCGTGCCTGTGGGTGGAGCCGGTGGAAAACCCACCGGTTCTGTGGACATCCGAAAGTTCTGCACACCCGATGCACAGGCAGGGCCCACTTCTCCCCAGAGCTGTCCCCAGCTTTACCCCGGTTCCCCACAGCCCAACCGGGCGCGTTGGTGTGACGCCTTTCACTCGACCCGGTGACGGGGGGTGTTGCGTTGCCGAACAGTGGACAGCGCTGTGGAGAAGCTGTGGGCAACATGCCCCAGCCTGTGGGCCGCCGGTGGACAACGTTGACCACAGGCTGTGGACAGAGATTTCGTCCACAGCCTGTGGAGCACGGTCGCGCACAAATCCACAACCACGTGACCTGGGGTGATGGAGTATCAGGGCACCGGCCTGTGGAAGCAATCTGGACAACTGAACAGTCCCCAGGGTGTGGACGGGGAAAAGTCCCCGAATCTGTGGAGAACCCCCGCTGACCGGCCCATATTCGAACACCGGCGGCCGGAGCGAGCCGTACGGAACGGCCCCGCGGGCCGTCCACAGAGGTGGGGACGACCGCGTACGCGCGCGTGGAGGTCCGTCGCGGGGCGACGAAAAGGGCGCCCGGGACGGTGTCCCGGGCGCCCTGAGAGGCTCTGTGAGCGGTCTGCTCAGCCGTTCTTGATGCGGTTGGTGAGCTCGGTGACCTGGTTGTAGATGGAGCGCCGCTCGGCCATCAGCGCGCGGATCTTGCGGTCGGCGTGCATCACCGTGGTGTGGTCGCGGCCGCCGAACTGCGCGCCGATCTTCGGCAGCGAGAGGTCGGTGAGCTCGCGGCACAGGTACATGGCGATCTGGCGGGCCGTCACCAGCACCCGGCTGCGCGAGGATCCGCACAGGTCCTCGACGGTGAGCCCGAAGTAGTCGGCGGTCGCCGCCATGATGGCGCCGGCCGTGATCTCGGGCGCCGAGTCCTCGCCGCCGGGGATCAGGTCCTTCAGCACGATCTCGGTGAGCCCGAGGTCCACCGGCTGCCGGTTGAGCGACGCGAACGCCGTCACCCGGATCAGCGCGCCCTCCAGCTCACGGATGTTCCGCGAGATCCGGGACGCGATGAACTCCAGCACCTCCGGCGGGGCGTTGAGCTGCTCCTGCACCGCCTTCTTACGGAGGATCGCGATACGCGTCTCCAGCTCCGGCGGCTGCACATCGGTGGTCAGACCCCACTCGAAACGGTTCCGCAGCCGGTCCTCCAGGGTCATCAGCTGCTTGGGCGGCCGGTCGGAGGAGAGCACGATCTGCTTGTTGGCGTTGTGGAGCGTGTTGAAGGTGTGGAAGAACTCCTCCTGCGTCGACTCCTTGCTCGCCAGGAACTGGATGTCGTCGACCAGGAGGATGTCCACGTCCCGGTACCGCTTGCGGAAGGTGTCGCCCTTGCCGTCGCGGATCGAGTTGATGAACTCGTTGGTGAACTCCTCCGAGCTCACGTAGCGCACCCGCGTGCCGGGGTAGAGGCTGCGGGCGTAGTGCCCGATCGCGTGCAGCAGATGCGTTTTGCCCAGGCCCGACTCCCCGTAGATGAAGAGCGGGTTGTACGCCTTGGCGGGCGCCTCGGCGACGGCCACCGCCGCCGCGTGCGCGAACCGGTTCGAGGAACCGATGACAAACGTGTCGAA
This sequence comes from Streptomyces sp. NPDC005878, assembly GCF_040629815.1. Taxonomy (NCBI): domain Bacteria; kingdom Bacillati; phylum Actinomycetota; class Actinomycetes; order Kitasatosporales; family Streptomycetaceae; genus Streptomyces; species Streptomyces sp. NPDC005878. The sequence goes on along the minus strand of NZ_JBEXWK010000010.1, from coordinate 219,933 downwards.
GAGGTACTTGGGGTTCAGGCGCGCGTGCGGCTCACCGGGGCCGCCCGGCTGGGCCGCCGAGGAGGACGAGGGGCCGCCCATCGGACGCGGGGCGCCCCCGCCGTGCTGGCCCCCGCCGCCGTGCTGGCCCCCGCCGCCGTGCTGGGGGCCGCCGTGGTGCTGCTGGCCCTGCTGCTCGGACAGCTCGTGGCGCTCCTGCTTGTAGGGCTGTCGCTCCTGCTGCTCGTACTGCTGCTGCTGATGCTGCTCGTACGGCGAACGCTCGGGCATCTGCGGCTGCCGGTAGTCGTGCTGCGGCTGCTGCGGGCGGGCGGTCGCGTACGGGTCGCGCTCCTGGAAGCCGCCGAGGCGCTGCTGCTGCCAGGAGTGGTCCTCCTGGGCGCGCGGCCAGGCGCCGGGCTCGGGGCGCTGCTGCTGGTACTCCGGGTAGGCCGGGCGCACGGTCGGCAGGCCGTCGTCGGCCGGGCGGCCGTAGGCGTCGTCCTGGTAGCGCGGGGGCTGCTGCTGCGGCGCGGACTGGCCGCCGCCGGGGGGCTCGCCCACGGAGTCGTCGACGGTGATCGCGATCCGGATCGTGCGGCCGCACTCACGGCTGAGCGTGTCGCTGATCAGCGGGGCCAGGCGGCCCTCCAGGACGCGCTTGCCCCATTCGTTGGGAACGGCGAGCAGCGCCGTGTCGGCGACCAGGGCGAGCGGCTGGCAGCGCTCGATCCACTGCTTGTCCTTGGGCTCGATGCCCTGCTGGCCCTCCCCGAGGAGCTGCTCCAGCACGCGTGGCCACACTGCGGCAAGATCGGCAGGTACGTCAGCCACAGGGCACGCTCTCTCGCAGGTCCCACGAATGTGTGGTTCTCGGGACGGGATGGAAGGACAGGCAAGGACAGAAAGGAAAAGAGTCGGGGTCGAGCCACGGTAGTCGCGGCGACTGACGTGGTTCAAGTTGTTGTCCACAGGCTGTGCACAGCGGGCCCCGGGAAGACGCTGGTTTGACCGGATGGCGTAGCCGCGCGTACCGTAACCAGGTCGAGTTGTCGATGGCTGCTGCCGCCTGCCTCCGATGGGCAAAGATCACGGTCTGTGATCGTGAAGCGGTGCACTCGGGCGTTGTACGAGCTTCGTGTATTGCGAGCTTCTCGTGGGCGCACGGTGACAGCCAGGCGATGTCCCGCCACCACCGAATCAGTTCTGGAGCCCCCGAGTGAGCAAGCGCACCTTCCAGCCGAACAACCGTCGTCGTGCCAAGACCCACGGCTTCCGCCTGCGGATGCGTACCCGTGCCGGCCGCGCCATCCTCGCGAACCGTCGTGGCAAGGGCCGCGCCAGCCTGTCCGCCTAATCGCATACAGGTCATGACGTGCTGCCTACCGAGAATCGGCTGAGGCGGCGCGAAGACTTCGCGACCGCGGTACGCCGAGGACGCCGGGCCGGTCGCCCGCTCCTCGTCGTCCATCTACGCAGCGGTGCAACGGACCCGCACGCGCCTGGGGAGAGCGCTCCCCCGACGCGTGCGGGTTTCGTTGTCAGCAAGGCCGTGGGTGTGGCCGTCGTCCGCAACCTGGTGAAGCGCAGGCTTCGCCATCTCATGCGCGATCGGCTCTCCCAGCTGCCCACCGGTAGCCTGGTGGTCGTACGAGCATTGCCCGGCGCGGGCGATGCCGATCATGCACATCTGGCCCGAGACCTGGACGCCGCCCTCCAGCGGCTGCTGGGAGGGGGTGCGCGATGAAGTACCCGCTGCTGGCCCTGATCAAGCTGTACCAGTGGACGATCAGCCCGCTGCTCGGGCCCGTCTGCAGGTACTACCCGTCGTGTTCCCACTACGGATTCACGGCCATTGACCGGCATGGCGCGGTGAAGGGCACGGCACTGACCGCCTGGCGCATTCTGCGGTGCAATCCGTGGTCGCCGGGCGGCGTGGACTACGTCCCCGAGCGCAAGCGCCCTCGTTGGCACGAGGCGCTGCGCAACGCCTGGCGTGGCAGCAAGGGCGGGCACTCCGCCGCTGAGACCGAGCCCAGCCCGGCCGCAGAGACCTCGCCCAATGCTCAAGGAGCCTGATTAGTGGACACGATTGCCAGTCTGTTCAGCTTCATCACCTGGCCTGTTTCCTGGGTCATCGTCCAGTTCCACAAGTTGTACGGCGCGATCTTCGGGGCGGACACCGGCTGGGCCTGGGGACTGTCCATCGTGTCCCTGGTGGTGCTGATCCGGATCTGCCTGATCCCGCTCTTCGTGAAGCAGATCAAGTCGACCCGGAACATGCAGGCGCTCCAGCCGAAGATGAAGGCGATCCAGGAGCGCTACAAGAGCGACAAGCAGCGTCAGTCCGAAGAGATGATGAAGCTGTACAAGGAGACGGGCACCAACCCGCTCTCCTCGTGCCTTCCCATCCTGGCGCAGTCGCCCTTCTTCTTCGCGCTGTACCACGTGCTCAGCAACATCGCGAACAACAAGAAGGTCGGCGTCATCGACCAGTCGCTGCTCGACAGCGCGCGTAACGCCCACATCTTCGGCGCACCGCTGGCCGCGAAGTTCACGGACAGCGCCTCCAAGGTCGATGCCCTGGGCGCCACGCTGACCGACGTCCGCGTCGTGACCGCGATCATGATCGTGCTGATGTCCGCGTCGCAGTTCTTCACCCAGCGCCAGCTGATGACGAAGAACGTGGACCTGTCGGTGAAGACGCCCTTCATGCAGCAGCAGAAGATGCTGATGTACGTCTTCCCGGTCATGTTCGCCGTGATGGGTGTCAACTTCCCCGTCGGTGTCCTCGTCTACTGGCTGACCACCAACGTGTGGACCATGGGCCAGCAGATGTACGTGATCAACCAGAACCCGACGCCGGGCTCCAAGGCGCAGGCCAGCTACCTGGACCGGCTGAGCAAGAGCGTCGCCGCCCACAACGAGGTGCGGGGCAAGCGCCGCCGGGCCGTCGTGCAGGCGATCGTGGCCAAGGGCCCGGACCGCAACGACAACGAGCGCAAGTTCATCTCGGGCCTGGCCAAGCAGGGCTTCGCGGCCCAGGCCGACGGCAGCGTGGTCAAGAGCGACCCCGCCGTGGCCGAGGCGGAGGCCGCCGGCGCCAGGCGCCAGCAGCCCAAGCGTCTGACCAAGGCCCAGCGCCAGGCCGCCGCGACCGCCGCGCAGGGTGGCGGCGACGGTGATGAGCCGGCGAGGACCTCGCTGGAAAAGGGCACGTCGGACGAGGGTGCCGAGGCGAAGCAGGACGCGTCGCAGGCTGCCAAGTCCAAGACGGCGGGCAAGCCCGCCTCCGGTACCGCACGCAGCAAGGCCCAGTCAGGACAGCGCAAGGGTCAGCAGCGGCCCAAGCACCCGTCCAAGAAGTAAGAAGGAGTCCATCCGTGACGGAAGGCACCATCCCGGCCGCCGAGGGTGTCGACACCCTGTCCCGCCTGGAGCAGGAGGGGGAGATCGCCGCCGACTACCTGGAGGGCCTGCTCGACATCGCCGACCTGGACGGCGACATCGACATGGACGTCGAGGCGGACCGTGCCGCGGTCTCGATCATCAGCGATGCCGACAGCCGTGACCTGCAGAAGCTCGTCGGCCGTGACGGTGAGGTGCTGGAGGCGCTCCAGGAGCTGACCCGGCTGGCCGTGCACCGGGAGACCGGTGACCGCAGCCGTCTGATGCTCGACATCGCCGGCTTCCGGGCCAAGAAGCGTACGGAGCTGTCCGAGCTGGGTGCCAAGACCGCGGACGAGGTCAAGAACTCGGGCCGGCCGGTGAAGCTCCAGCCGATGACGCCGTTCGAGCGCAAGGTCGTGCACGACGCGGTCGCCGCCGCCGGTCTGCGCAGCGAGTCCGAGGGCGAGGAGCCGCAGCGCTTCGTCATCGTGCTCCCCGCCTGAGCGGTCCGTAGTCCTCTGCCGGGGATCTCGGGGGCCCGCCCCCGGGATTCCCGGCCTCGGCCCCGTCTGTTTCGCAGACGGGGCCGATCTTTGTCAGCCTGATAGTCAGCCACCCCAGCGCGGGAAGCGCGGTACGGAAGGACGGTCCCCCGTGACGGAGGCAGCAGCAGAGCTTCCCCAGCCGCCCGAAGAGGCGCGCACGGTATTCGGCGAGTACTTCCCGGAAGCCGTCCGGTACGCCGAGCTGCTCGCGGACGCGGGAGTCAAGCGCGGTCTGATCGGCCCGCGGGAGGTGCCCCGCCTCTGGGAGCGCCATCTGCTCAATTGCGCCGTGCTCTCCGAGGTCGTTCCGGAGGGCGTCACGGTCTGCGATGTCGGCTCCGGTGCCGGTCTGCCCGGTATCCCGCTGGCGCTGGTGCGCCCGGATCTGAAGATCACGCTCCTGGAGCCGCTGCTGCGGCGAACCAACTTCCTCCAGGAGGTCGTGGAGCTGCTGGGGCTGGACCATGTGACCGTGGTGCGCGGCCGCGCCGAGGAGATGCTGGGCAAGGTGCAGCCGGTGCACGTGGTCACGGCCCGTGCGGTGGCCCCGCTGGACCGGCTGGCCGGGTGGGGTGTGCCGCTGCTGCGCCCCTACGGCGAGATGCTGGCGCTCAAGGGCGACACCGCCGAGGAGGAGATCCTCGGTGCGCGGGCCGCGCTGAGCAAGCTCGGTGTGGTGAACACCTCAGTGCTGCACGTCGGCGAGGGCGTCGTGGACCCGCTGTCCACGGTCGTACGCGTCGAGGTCGGGGAGAGCCCGGGCGGGGTGCGGTTCGCCGCGAAGCGCGCCAAGGCCGCCAGGACCGGCCGCACCAGGCGCCGCCGCTGACCGGGGGCCCGCCCGGGGGCGGATGCTCCATAGAAGGTGCGATACGTACGCATTTCGGAGTGTCGTGACCATCTGATCGCAGGGCGCGTGCATCGTGTTTCACGTGAAACGTCGCTCTTTGCTGCATGGAATCATCAGCCGCGGCCGTAATGCCGCGCCGCGCGACCGCAAGCCCTTGGTCGGGGCCCCGGAGTCCCCTTCACGGGCTACGGAGTTGTCCACAACGGTGGATTCATCCACAGAACAACGGGCCTCGCTGGTTCACGACCCCGAAAGCATGGCAGGCTCTGTGCATTGCGAGCCTGAAGTCGAGGAGAGTGAATCCTTGCGGTCCGACGCCAACATCGCGGGACCGATGACCGACCCGGTCCCCGGTCCCCGTACCGAGTCGCCGGGGGAGGATGTTTCACGTGAAACACCGCCCCCGATGGACGACACCCCCATCGGTCGTGCTGCCCAGCTAGCGGTGGAAGCTCTCGGCCGCGCCGGCGAGGGCCTGCCCCGGCCTGATCAGACACGCATCATGGTGGTCGCCAACCAGAAGGGCGGCGTCGGGAAGACCACGACCACGGTCAACCTCGCCGCTTCCCTGGCGCTGCACGGTGCCCGGGTCCTGGTGGTCGACCTCGACCCGCAAGGCAATGCCTCCACGGCGCTGGGGATAGACCATCACGCCGAGGTTCCCTCGATCTATGACGTCCTGGTGGACAGTAGGCCGCTCTCCGAGGTCGTCCAGCCCGTCCGGGACGTGGAGGGTCTCTTCTGCGCACCGGCCACGATCGACCTGGCCGGCGCGGAGATCGAGCTGGTCTCTTTGGTGGCACGGGAGAGCCGGCTGCAGCGCGCCATCCAGGCGTACGAGCAGCCGCTGGACTACATCCTGATCGACTGCCCGCCTTCCCTGGGACTCCTCACCGTCAACGCTCTTGTTGCCGGTGCGGAGGTTCTCATTCCCATCCAGTGCGAGTACTACGCGCTGGAGGGACTGGGCCAGCTGCTGCGGAACGTCGATCTGGTGCGCGGGCATCTCAACCCCGCCCTGCACGTCTCGACGATCCTGCTCACCATGTACGACGGCAGGACCAGGCTCGCCTCCCAGGTGGCGGACGAGGTGCGCAGCCACTTCGGCCACGAGGTCCTGCGCACGAGCATCCCGCGTTCGGTCCGTATCTCGGAGGCCCCGAGCTACGGCCAGACGGTGCTCACCTATGACCCGGGCTCCAGCGGCTCGCTCTCGTATCTCGAAGCCGCCCGCGAGATCGCACTGCGCGGGGTCGGCATCAACTACGACCCGACGACGCACATCCCCGCGGGCACTCAGAACAACCAGCACAGCATGTCGGAGGGGATCCAGTGAGTGAGCGACGTAGAGGTCTGGGACGCGGGCTCGGTGCGCTGATCCCGGCCGCCCCGCAGGAGAAGCAGGCCGTGCCTTCGGTGGGGACGGCATCCACGTCCCCGGCGGCGGTACCGGTACTGACCGCCGAGCGCGGGGTGGCGGCGGCGAAGGTGGCCACGCTCGCGGCGCCGCCTGTTTCACGTGAAACACCGGTGCCGGTCCAGGCGCCCGAGCCCGCGGCGCCGCAGCTGAAGGCGCCCGCGGGGGCGTACTTCGCGGAGCTGCCGCTGGACTCGATCACGCCCAACCCGCGCCAGCCGCGTGAGGTGTTCGACGAGGACGCCCTCGCCGAACTCATCACCTCCATCAAGGAAGTCGGGCTGCTCCAGCCCGTCGTCGTTCGCCAGCTGTCGTCCGAGCGCTTCGAGCTCATCATGGGCGAGCGGCGCTGGCGGGCCTGCCGTGAGGCGGGGCTGGAGCGGATCCCGTCGATCGTGCGGGACACCGACGACGACAAGCTGCTCCTGGACGCCCTCCTGGAGAACCTGCACCGCTCCCAGCTCAACCCTCTGGAAGAGGCGGCGGCCTACGACCAGCTGCTGAGGGACTTCGCGTGCACCCATGACCAGCTGGCGGACCGCATCGGCCGGTCCCGTCCGCAGGTCTCCAACACCCTGCGTCTGCTGCGGCTCTCCCCGCCGGTGCAGCGCCGGGTGGCGGCCGGGGTGCTCTCGGCGGGCCACGCCCGGGCGCTGCTCTCCGTGGACGACTCCGAGGAGCAGGACCGGCTGGCGCACCGCATCGTGGCCGAGGGGCTCTCGGTGCGGGCGGTCGAGGAGATCGTCACCCTGCTGAACTCGGAGCCCAAGAGCGCCGCCAAGGCGAAGGGCCCGCGTGCCGGGGCCCGGCTCTCGCCGGCGCTCTCCGATCTGGCCTCCCGGCTCTCGGACCGCTTCGAGACACGGGTCAAGGTCGACCTCGGTCAGAAGAAGGGAAAGATCGTCGTCGAGTTCGCGTCGATAGACGATCTGGAGCGGATCCTGGGCACCCTCGCCCCGGGCGAGGGGCGGGTCCTCGACAAGAGCCTCGCCGAGGAGTCCGAAGAGGGCGACGAAGCCTGAGCCGGTGATCTCCTCACTGCTCGGCCAGGGCAGTTGTCGTTGAAGGCGGGCTGTGTTCCGATGCATACGGGAACACAGCCCGCCCTTTGCTGTTGCGCGGTATCCGCACCGACAGGGGGTGGATACGATGCGTTCTGGTATGGCACATCCACCTTGGGCCACTTCGGAGGGAGGGCGGAGCGCCATGCGAACGGTGAGCCGTACCCGACTGGTGACGGCGGGGCTGGGCCTCGGGGCGTTCGGTGGTTTCGTCGGCAGTCTCCTCCGGGAGCGGAGTGCACTGGCAGCCGCCCAGGGGGCGGCAGGCGAGGGAAGCGAGGAACACCCTTCATGGGGCGTCGGCTTGTACCGCTCACGCTGGACAACCTTCCGGACCTTCCCCAGCGCTGTCGCGCCTGTGTCTTCTGGGAACTCGACCCGGTCAGCGGAGAGGCAGCGATAAAGGCGGGCACGCCCGAGCTGGAGAAGGAAGCCTGGATCTCGGCGGTGCTCCTGGAGTGGGGCTCCTGCGGCCGGGTCGTCTATGTCGACGACGTGCCGGTGGGCTACGTCCTCTACGCTCCGCCCGCCTATGTACCGCGCTCCACCGCCTTCCCCACCAGCCCGGTCTCTCCCGACGCGGTGCAGCTGATCACGGCGTGGATCATGCCGGAGTACCAGGGGCAGGGGCTCGGGAGAGTGATCGTGCAGACGGTCGCCAAGGACCTGCTGCGCCGGGGCTTCAAGGCCATCGAGGCGTTCGGGGACGCCCGCTGGAGCGAATCCGCTTGTGTGCTCCCCGCCGACCACCTGCTGGCGGTGGGCTTCAAGACCGTACGGCCGCATCCCCGGTATCCCCGGCTGCGGCTGGAGCTGAGGACGACGCTTTCCTGGAAGGAAGACGTCGAACTGGCGCTGGACCGGCTGCTGGGAGCGGTCCAGAAGGAACCCGCCCTGCGGCCCCTGTAGAAGCCGCCCCCGCGGAGCCCCACGGCTCCCGGAAAAGCGAACGGGCCCGACCCCCGAGGGGACCGGGCCCGTCTCCGTTGTTTCACGTGAAACAACGGCCGCCACTTACTCGCCGATGAAGCCGTCGAGGTCGCGCAGCAGAGCGGCCTTCGGCTTGGCGCCGACGATCGTCTTGGCCACCTCGCCACCCTGGTAGACGTTCAGGGTCGGGATGGACATCACGCCGTACTTGGCGGCGGTTTGCGGGTTCTCGTCGATGTTGAGCTTGACGATCTCGATCCGGTCGCCGTGCTCCTCCGCGATGGCCTCCAGGGACGGAGCGATCTGACGGCACGGGCCGCACCACGCCGCCCAGAAGTCGACGAGGACGGGCTTGTCGCTCTTGAGGACGACCTCATCGAAGTCGGCGTCGGTCACGTTCTTCAGGGTGCCGGCCACGGCAGCCTCCTTGCGGGGTGTGGGTGAGGGGGTGGGAGGAAGGGCGGGGGGTCAGACGGCGGTCGCGCCGGCCTTCTCGCCGTCGGCGAGCGCGGCCAGGAAGCGCTCGGCGTCGAGAGCGGCGGAGCAGCCCGTACCGGCGGCGGTGATCGCCTGGCGGTAGGTGTGGTCCACCACGTCACCGGCGCCGAAGACACCGGTCAGGTTGGTGCGGGTGGACGGCGCGGCGACCTTGAGGTAGCCCTCGTCGTCCAGGTCGAGCTGGCCCTTGAAGAGCTCGGTGCGCGGGTCGTGGCCGACGGCGATGAAGAGGCCGGTCACCGCGAGCTCGGAGGTCTCGCCCGTCTTGGTGTTGCGCAGGGTCAGGTGCGAGAGCTTCTGGTCGCCGTGGATCTCGGCGACCTCGCTGTCCCAGGCGAACTTGATCTTCGGGTCGGCGAAGGCACGCTCCTGCATCGCCTTGGAGGCGCGCAGGCTGTCCCGGCGGTGGACGATGGTGACCGACTTGGCGAAGCGCGAGAGGAAGGTCGCCTCCTCCATCGCGGTGTCGCCGCCGCCGACCACGGCGATGTCCTGGTCCTTGAAGAAGAACCCGTCGCAGGTGGCACACCACGAGACACCGCGGCCCGAGAGCTTGTCCTCGTTCGGCAGCCCGAGCTTGCGGTGCTGGGAGCCGGTCGTGACGATCACGGCCTTGGCGCGGTGGACGGTGCCGGCGGTGTCCGTGACGGTCTTGATCTCGCCGCTGAGGTCGACGGCCACGATGTCGTCCGGAACGAGCTCGGCGCCGAAGCGCTCGGCCTGCGCCCGCATGTTGTCCATGAGGTCGGGGCCCATGATGCCGTCACGGAAGCCGGGGAAGTTCTCCACCTCGGTGGTGTTCATCAGCGCACCGCCGGCGGTGACGGCGCCCTCGAACACCAGCGGCTGAAGCGACGCACGCGCGGTGTAGAGCGCGGCCGTGTAGCCGGCCGGCCCGGAGCCAATGATGATCACGTTACGGACGTCGCTCACGGGTTTCTTCCTCGTCTCTGCGGACTGCCTACTGCCTACCGGGGCCCGGTCCAGGACTCTCACCCCACCCAACGGATCCTACGGGGCGAGCATTCCCGGAGCGTCTCACCGACGGGGATAGACGTGGGTCAGCAGCAGCTTGCCCTTGGCGTCGGGTCCCGCGCTCTCGCAGGCCGCGTCGACGACGTACGCCTGGACCTGCGAGGCGTCCGTGGGGTGCGGGAAGACGACCAGGTACGCCCGGGTCCCCCGGTAGTCACCGGTCTCCGCGGCGAGCGGGGCCTGTGCGCTGCGGCCGGTGCCGGCCTGGACGCACGTCGGCACGGAGACCTCGGTGGCGAGCTTCGGTGAGTCCGATGTCACCCCGAGACCGGGCTTCTTGCCGGACGGAGAGGTCCCGTCGCTCTGCCCGGCCGGCTGGGAGGACAGCAGGGTCCGCACCTGCCCGGCGAGGGAGGCGGCGGAGAGGTCGGGCCCGTCCGCCCGGGGTGAGGCGGTGACGGACTTGTCGGCCTGGGAGCCGTCCGAGGACTGCCACGTCTGTACGAGGAGGACACCCACGCCGAGCGCCGCGGCACCGAAGACGGCTCCGAGCACCGCGTTGCGCCGCCGCCGGGGGGTGCGCCTTCGGCCCGGTCCGGTGGCGGCCCTGGGATGCCCGGCCGGCCGGTCCGCGGCGGGAACCTCTGCCGGGTCGCCGCCGAGCGATGTTTCACGTGAAACACGCGCCGCGCCGTCGCCCGTCTCCGCCCCGGGGGACTCGCTCATGGAGGGAGACACCGCCGTCGCCCCGACGGGAACGGGCGTCCCGGTGGGCGCCGTGGCGTCGAGGAGCGCCTCGGCGGCCAGGGCCGCGTCGATCCGTCCCGCGATGTCGGCGGGCATACGCGGCGGTCCGGGCAGGGTGCCGAGGAGTTCGCGGATCTCCGTCAGGGAGGCGTGGACGTCGGCGCAGAGGGCGCAGCCGTCCAGGTGCCGGCGCACGGCGGCGGCCCGGGAGGGGGGCAGCAGGCCCTCGTGGAGGTCGGAGATCTCCGAGACGTCCGGGTGCTGAGTCATGTCGGCCGTGGATGTCACGTGCGCCCACCTCCGCCCTTCACAGCTGCAGGATCTTGCGGTCCCGCATCCCTTTGTCCCGACGCAGGTGGGACGGATGTCCCCGGCGTCCGGTTCCTTCCCCCACCACCGTCCTGGCTATCCCCGGTGTCGTCCGTATCACCGCGCAGGTGGCCGAGCAGGGGTTGCAGCCGCGCCCGGCCCCGGGCGCAGCGGCTCTTGACCGTGCCGACGGGCACGTCGAGGATCTGCGCCGCCTCGGCCACCGGGTAGCCCTGCATGTCGACGAGGACCAGGGCCGCGCGCTGTTCCGCCGGGAGCGTCCCCAGGGCCTTCACCAGCTGCCGCTGGAGGTCCTGGCGCTCCGCGGGGGCCTCGGCCGACTCATGGGGCTCCAGGAGCAGCTCCAGGCGTTCCGCGTCGTCGACCGGCGAGGTCTTGCGGGACGCGGCCTTGCGGGCCCGGTCCAGGCAGGCGTTCACGGTGATCCGGTGCAGCCAGGTCGTCACGGCCGACTGGCCGCGGAAGGTGTGGGCGGCCCGGTAGGCGGACACGAGGGCGTCCTGGACGGCGTCGGCGGCCTCCTCGCGGTCGCCCAGCGTCCGCAGGGCGACCGCCCAGAGTCTGTCCCGGTGGCGACGGACCAGCTCGCCGAAGGCGTCGGCGTCACCGTCGACATGGCGTGCCAGGAGATCCTGGTCGCTCGTGTCGCCGTACGCGGCGTCGTCCAACGATGAGCCCCCTCCCCGCGCTGTCGGATATCCCTGCCGGGCCCGGTTCGCCGAACCGGGCCCGGCAGGGTCAGCCGGTGAACTTGACGTCCGTTATGGCCTGCTTGAAACCGGAACCGCTGAACTCGTCGGTGGCAGCGTAGGGCGCCGCCGTGATCCACAGAAGGACATAGCGGGTCTTGACCGGCTTCTTCGCCTTGAGAGCGGCGGAGGTGCCGCTCGTCGTCGTGGTGGCGATCTGCTTCATGGAGTCGACCGGCGTGCTCGGCGACAGGGAGTTGACCGCGTAGAGCGTCAGCGTCGTGTGGTCGCCCTCGTACCGGAGCCCTATCGAGGCCGTCGAGACGTCCTTCTCGGACCCGAGGTCGTAGACGATGCCGATGCCCTGCTTGAAGGGGGCGAGCCTGGGGCCGCCGACGTAGCTCTTGGAGCGCCAGTACGTGGAGGTGTCACCGTCGTAGGTGTTGCCCACGTCCTTGGCGTTCTGCGGCTTGCCGTCCGGGGCGTACTCCTGGGCGCCCTGGATGCGCAGCGGCATCGGCGCCTTCGGCTTGTCGCCCTCGCTCTTGTTCGGCTGCTGGGTCGTCCCGGACTCGCCGGAGCCCTTCTCGTGGCTCAGGAGCGAGTCCGCGAGCTGCCAGCTGCCCAGGCCGAGCGCGGCGATCAGCAGCGCCGAGACGGCCCACTTGATCGCCTTGCCGGTACGCCCCTGGAGGGCGGGCGGCGGAGCGGGCACGACCTGGGTGACAGCAGGGTGCGGGCCCGCGGGCGGGCGGCCGTAGGTGCCCTGCTGGTAGGTGGTGCGCTGGTACTCGGGCGGCGCGGTGAAGGCGGGCTCCGGCGGCCGGATGCGCGGCATCGCCGAGACGGCCTTGACCAGCTCGTCCGGCGTGGTGCAGGCCGGCTCCTGGCGCGAGGCGGTGGCACCGTCGTTGACCAGCGCCCGCATGGCGAGCTCGGACAGGCCGCGGTGGACGCCCGCGCGCACCTGGTCGGGAGCGATGAGACCGACGCCCTTGGGCAGGCCGTGCAGGCCGTAGGCGTCGCTGTCGTACGGCCAGCGCTGGGTCAGCGAGGCGTACAGCAGGGCGCCGATCGCCTCGGTGTCGGTGCGCTGGGGCGTGTCGGAGGTGATGCCCCGCAGCGCGGCGTTCACCGCGAGCCCGCGGATGCGGTACTGGCCCGAGGAGGTCCGCAGGACCGCGCCGGGGGTCAGCCGCAGATGGGCGAGGCCCTCGCGGTGGGCCGCGGCCATGGCCTGGGACACCTGGGTGACCAGCTGGTAGGCGTCGTGCGGCTCCAGCGGGCCGGCGGCGAGGAGCGCCGTCAGCTCCGTGGCGTCCGGCAGCCACTCGTGGACCACGTAGACGAGGTCGTTCTCCTCCACGGCGTCCAGGACCTGGACGAAGCGCGGATCCCCCAGGAGGGCGGACGAACGGGCGGCCGCGAGGACGGAACGCGCCCGCGGATGGTCCGCCGGGAGCAGATGGACGCCGACGGCGCGGCGGAGCTTTTCGTCGACCGCCCTCCAACTGCTGAAACCGTCCAGACGGGTGACGCACTCTTCGAGCCGATAGCGTCTGGCGAGCTTGTGGCCGCTGTGCAGCTCCGGTGTGGCGATGGAGGGCTCGGCGGGCTTTCGTTCACCGCCCGTGTCGCCGGTGCCCTGCTCCGCTGTGTCTGCCGTGTCGATGGATTCCGCCACCCCGTCGGTCGTGGCCCCGTCCGCCTTGGCGGTCAGCGGGTTGTCGCCGCTGTTGTCGGCCACGTCGACGGCAGCCGTGCTACGTTCCGCCACCGTCGTTCCTGCCTCCCCATCCGTTGCGTGCTGTCGGCCAGCCATGCAAAGTCCTGCCAATTGTGCCCACAGTCCGGCGCTATGCACGACACGCGGCGGCGGACGATGGTTGTGCGCGGGCTGCCGCACTCAGCGTCCGAGGCGCCCGCGCACCATTCCGACCATGGAGTTGAGCTCCTCGATCCGCATCTTCTTCGCCGCGACGAAGAAGACCAGGAGCAGGGCCGCCCCGCCCACCACGAGCGCGGCCAGCGAGCCGAGCGCCCCCTGGCCGACGGCCTTGAGGACGACGAAGCCGAGCGCGCCGCCGACCACCGCCGCCGGTACGGCCGCCAGGGAGAGCCTGGCGTACGTACGCAGCACGCGCGCCCCGTCCAGGTCGCCGCCGAGCCGGTTGCGCAGTCGGCGCCAGGCGACCCCCACGCCGACGGCGTAGGCCAGACCATAGGCGCCCGCCATGCCCACGACCGCCCACTGGGCGGGCAGGACGACGTAGCAGGCGGCCGAGGCGGCGGCGTTGACCGCCGCCACGATGACCGTGTTGTAGAACGGCGTCCGCGTGTCCTCGTACGCGTAGAAGCCGCGCAGGACGACGTACTGGACCGAGTACGGGATGAGGCCCAGCGCGAACGCCATGAGGATGAAGCCCATGGTCCGGCCGGCCTCGAGGCCGCTGGTGGAGTACAGCAGGGTGCACATCGGGACGCCGAGCGCGAGGAACATGAACGAGACCGGGACGATCGCGACGGCCGAGTTGCGCAGGCCCTGCGAGATGTCGTCGCGGACCGCGCCCGGGTCGTCGTCGTGCGCGGCGCGGGAGATGCGCGGCAGCAGGGCCGCCATCACCGAGACCGTGATGATCGCCTGCGGCATGCCCCAGATCAGCTGGGCGTTGGAGTAGGCGAGGAAGCCGGCTCCGTGCTCTCCGGAGGCCTTGCCGGCCGCGGTGGCGAGCTGGGTCACGACGAGCACACCGGCCTGGTTGGCGAGGACGAACAGCACGGTCCACTTGGCGAGGTGGACCGTCTTGCCCAGGCCGTGGCCCTTCCAGTCGAAGCGCGGACGGAAGCGGAAGCCGGTCTCCCGCAGGTACGGGATCATCGCCAGCGCCTGGACGACCAGGCCGAGCAGGGTGCCGATGCCCAGCAGGCGGATGCCCTCCGGCGGGATCGTCTGGACGCCCATCCTGGTCTCGCCGAAGGTGCCGTACACCCCGATGAACAGGCCGAACGTGCCGATCATGACGATGTTGTTGAGGACCGGGGTCCACATCATCGCGCCGAACTTGCCGCGGGCGTTGAGGATCTGTCCCATCACCACGTGCACACCCATGAAGAAGATCGTGGGCAGGCAGTAGCGGGCGAAGGAGACGGCGACGCTGTTGGCGGCCGTGTCGTCGGAGATGGTCCCCGACATCAGCTTGATCAGCAGCGGGGCCGCGAAGACGACGATGGCGACGATGGCGCCGAGCGCCACCATGACGAGGGTCAGCAGCCGGTTGGCGTACGCCTCGCCGCCGTCCTCGTCGTCCTTCATCGACCGCACCAGCTGCGGGACGAAGACCGAGTTGAGGCCGCCGCCGACGGTGAGGATGTAGATCATCGTCGGCAGGGTGTAGGCGATGGTGTAGGTGTCACCCAGCACCGAGGTGCCCAGCGCTGCCGTGATCACCAGGCTGCGGACGAAGCCGGTCAGCCGCGACACCAGCGTGCCCGCGGCCATGACCGCGCTCGACTTGAGCAGCCCGGAGGCGCGGCCACCGGACTTCTGCTGCGGCGTGGCGGGCAGCGGCTCGGGCTCCGGGGAGGCCGGGGCCGGTCCTGAGCCCTGCTGGTCGCGGTAGAGGTGCGCGAAGGCGTCCTGCTCGGGCGGCTCCTCGCCCGCCTGGGTGACCAGGTCGTCGACGCCCACGAACTGCGTGGTGCCGGCCGTGTCGCCGTACGGCAGATGGCGCGAGGGGCCGTCCGGCTCGGGCGGCGGGGTCTGGGCCCAGATCCGGGGGTCCGGCGCGTACTGCTGCGCGGGCGGCTGCTGGTAGAGCGGCTGCGGCTCCGCGTAGGTGCCCGGGGGCGGCGGCGGGTGCGCGGCGCGGTCGTACAGCGCCTCGGTCACCGGATCCTGGGCGTACAGATCCTGCGCCCGGTACGGATCGTTTCCGTAGGCGTCCTGGAAGTACGGGTCGGGCGCGGGCTGCTGCGGGGGCACCTGCTCGCCGTAGGGAGGCACCGGCGGCACCTGCTCGGCGTAGGGGGGCACCGGGGGCGTGTTCCCGGAGGACGCGGAGCCGCCGCCCGCGCCCTGCCCGCGGTCACCGTCGTACGGCGCGTTCATGGTTACCCCACCTCGTCGTCCCCGGCCTGGCCGGCCGCGGTGCATTGCGATAGCTCAATGCTCCACTTTCTCACCCGTGCCGGGCGAGGCCCCGCTTTCCGGACCGGTGTCCGGTGTCGGGTCACTCGGCTGCCCGGGATCGTCACCGTCGGCCGCCTCCGCCGCGTCCGCCTCGCCGGTCTCCTTCAGGGCCGTCGACCGCTTGCGGTGGGTGTACATCCTGATGCCCGCGAGGACGAGCAGCAGGACGCCGCCCGCGATCACCAGCATCACGGTCGGGGTGATCTCGGAGACCTTGACCGTGAACTCCATCGGATCGCCGTACGGCGTGCCGTCCTGCGTGTAGAGCCGGGCGGTCACCTGTACGGGGCCGTTGGCGTTCGCCGTGGCGGTGAACTTCACCGACTGGCTGTGGCCGCCGTCGATCTTGACCGGCTGCCCGCCGTTGGCGTCCTCGTTGGTGGTCACCTTGAGGCGGGAGGGGTTGCTCGGCTCCAGGCGCAGCACCAGGTTGCCCACGGGCTGGACCAGCTGGTTCTGCACGGTGACGGCGAGCGTGGCGCTGCGCCCCGACATGGTGGCCGTGGACTTCTGGATGAGCCGCACCTCGCCGGTGAGGCCGTCGAGATAGCTCTGCACCCCCGCCCGGTAGATCACGGCCCCTTCGCGGTCGTCGCGCCAGGAGGTCGACATCTCGCGGTTGATGGCGTTGCCGAAAGGCGTGACCACGCGGTCGGGGGCGGTCAGGACCACTCGGAACTTGTCCAGGGTGCCCTGGGTGCTCTTCATGTCCTGGAACGCCTGCACCGGCAGCTCCTGCCTGCGCAGCGAGCTGGGGTACGAGGAGGAGGACGGCACCCGGGCGGTGGCGCGCGCGTCCGGCTTGACCGAGGCGGCGGCGGTGAGGTCGAGGGGCTGGGTCCAGCGCTGCGCGCTCAGGGCGCGGACGGCGCTCGCCATCGTCTGGGCCTGGCTGGCGGACGGCATCCGCTGCGGGGCGACGACGATGCTGCGCTGCTTCTCGGTGTCCTGGAGCGTGATCGCCAGGGTCTGGGCGAGGAACTCCTGGACGGCAAGCGTGGACGTGCCGGCCCTGGACATGTCGCCCTCGAACGCGGTGGAGAGGCGGGCGTCGGAGACCACGGCCGTGGTGCCGCCGCCGATGGGCCGGGCGGCCGAGGGCGAGTAGGCGAGGCCGCCGGTCTCGCGGAGGCTGTCGCTGCGGGCGATCACGTTGTGGGCGCCCGCCGAGGTGGCCACGTCGACGATGGAGGGGTCGACCGCGCCCTGCACCGGCCAGGCGAAGTCGACCGAGGGCGTCACGTGGAGGATGGTCTCCACGGTCTTCTCGGCCACCTCGGTGGCGCCCTGGAGGTGGCTCAGCGAGCCCGAGACGTCCTTGCCGCGGTGGGCGAGCGAGGCGAGGTCCGGGTCGGCGAACGGCAGGGCGACGACCTTCTGGCCCTGGACCGCGTCCTCCAGCTTGCCCAGCCACTCCTTGGCGACGTCCTGGTTGGAGCCGGGCACGTCGGTGTCGCCGGACTTGACCCGGTAGTTGCGGGTCATCGCGTCGACGGTGGCGAGCAGATCGGGGTCGATCACCCAGGTGACCGGCAGCTCGTCGCCGAGCGCGACCATCCGCTCCAGCCGACCGCCGGGCGCGAGCTCCGCGGCCAGCTCGTCGTCGGCGAAAACCGGCGTCTGCTGCTCGTCCGAGCCCGTCTGGGCGGTGAGGTGGGTGGACGACATCAGCGGCCACAAGTAGGTGAGCTGCGACTTCTTGCCGTCGACGGCCTCGGGCTGCCACGGCAGGAAGGTCCGCTGGCTGCCCAGGACCTGCTCGTACGGCTGGCTCGCCGTCTGCCCGGAGACGGAGACGCCCAGCGCGTAGACGCCGTCGCCGTCCAGGCCCAGCTTGGCCACCGGCACGGAGAGCGTGAAGTCACGGCTGATCCCGGGGGCCAGCTTCGGGAACTTGACCGTGTACTTGTCGACCTCCACCCCGTCCAGACCCGGCGAGACACCGCCGCGCTGGGCGGCCTCGTCGATGCCGGTCCTGCCGTTGAGCCGCTGGCCCACCCGCAGACCCACATGGGCGCTGGTGACGGCCTGCCTGCCGGTGTTGGTGACCGTGCCGGAGATCGTCAGCGTGTCGCTCTTGACGGGGGCGCTGGGGGCCATCGAGTCGAGCGTCACCTGGACCGTGCGCGAGAGCGGCACCTTGTGCGGTACGGCCGCCGCGGTGGCGTGGGCCGCCGTGGTGGCGGCCGTACCGGACAGCAGACCGGCTATCAGGGGGGCGCCGACGAGCAGCGCCGCTGTGCGGCGCAACCATCGGCGGGCAGGAGAGGGG
Source organism: Streptomyces sp. NPDC005878 (assembly GCF_040629815.1). Taxonomy (NCBI): domain Bacteria; kingdom Bacillati; phylum Actinomycetota; class Actinomycetes; order Kitasatosporales; family Streptomycetaceae; genus Streptomyces; species Streptomyces sp. NPDC005878. Next base: position 202,061 of record NZ_JBEXWK010000010.1, on the reverse strand, counting down.
CCCATCCCCTGAGAATCTGCCGCCTCGGCCACGCGTCGCCCGTCCCTCGTCGTCGTCAGCTGTGTCGGTGGTTGTCGATTCCTGCGTCCACGCATGGTAACGAGGTGGACTGTGGCGAAGTGCCGTGGACTGCTCCACATGATCGGAAGAGTGTGCCAGGGAGCCTGGTGGGGCGGCCTCCCGGGGCTCCGTGGACCCCGCGAGCCGGTGAGGGCGGGGGCGGGCGGAAACGGTGACGCCCCGGGTCGGCCGGGCACGTACCCTCTTTTGTTGTGCCGAACGCCAATGAAGACAATCCCAGCGCCCTGAGCCAGGTGCAGCGCCGCGCGGTCAGCGAACTGCTGCGGGTCTCCCCGGTCGCCGACGATCTTGCCCGCCGCTTCCAGGAGGCCGGATTCTCGCTCGCCCTGGTCGGCGGCTCGGTGCGGGACGCGCTCCTTGGCCGGCTCGGCAACGACCTGGACTTCACGACCGACGCCCGCCCCGAGGCGGTGCTGAGGATCGTCCGCCCGTGGGCGGACGCGGTCTGGGAGGTCGGGATCGCGTTCGGCACGGTCGGCTGCCAGAAGGACGGCTACCAGATCGAGGTCACGACGTACCGCTCCGAGGCGTACGACCGCACCTCGCGCAAGCCCGAGGTGTCCTACGGCGACTCCATCGAGGAGGACCTGGTCCGCCGTGACTTCACCGTCAACGCGATGGCCGTGGCGCTCCCCGAGAAGGAGTTCGTCGACCCGCACGGCGGTCTGGAGGACCTGGCGGAGCGTGTCCTGCGCACCCCCGGGACCCCGGAGGAGTCCTTCTCCGACGATCCGCTGCGCATGATGCGGGCCGCCCGTTTCGCGGCACAGCTCGACTTCGAGGTGGCGCCCGACGTGGTCGCCGCGATGACGGCGATGGCGGAGCGGATCGAGATCGTCTCCGCCGAGCGCGTACGGGACGAGCTGAACAAGCTGCTGATCTCGGCGCACCCCCGCAAGGGCCTGCGGCTGCTCGTGGAGACGGGCCTCGCCGACCATGTGCTGCCCGAGCTGCCCGCGCTGCGGCTGGAGAGCGACGAGCACCACCGGCACAAGGACGTCTACGAGCACTCGCTCACGGTCCTGGACCAGGCCATCGCCCTGGAGGAGGACGGGCCGGACCTGGTGCTGCGCCTCGCCGCGCTGCTGCACGACATCGGCAAGCCCAGGACGCGCCGGTTCGAGCAGGACGGCCGGGTCTCCTTCCACCACCACGAGGTGGTCGGCGCGAAGATGACCAAGAAGCGCATGACCGCGCTGAAGTACTCCAACGACATGGTCAAGGACGTCTCGCGCCTGGTGGAGCTGCATCTGCGCTTCCACGGCTACGGCACGGGCGAGTGGACCGACTCCGCGGTGCGCCGTTACGTACGCGACGGCGGGCCGCTCCTGGACCGGCTGCACAAGCTGACCCGCTCGGACTGCACCACGCGCAACAAGCGCAAGGCGACCGCGCTGTCGCGGGCCTATGACGGGCTGGAGGAGCGGATCGCGCAGCTCCAGGAGCAGGAGGAGCTCGACTCGATCCGCCCGGACCTCGACGGCAACCAGATCCAGGAGATCCTGGGTATCGGGCCCGGTCCGGCGATCGGCCAGGCGTACAAGCACATGCTGGAGCTGCGCCTGGAGAACGGGCCGATGGAGCACGAAGCGGCCGTCGCGGCGCTCAAGGAGTGGTGGGCCGGGCAGAACTGAGCCGGCCCGTGCCATGTTTCACGTGAAACATGCGCCGTGGTTTCACGTGAAACACCGGCCGTGCCCCCACGTGGAACCCGCGCACTGTTTCACGTGAAACATCGAGCGTCCGGATACGCCGAGGGGCGGTGTTTCACGTGAAACACCGCCCCTCGCCCGCCGCCGGGACTACTTCTTGTAGTTCTCCAGGCAGAGGGTGAAGTCCTTGCTGCCACCCCTCTGCGTGTACTGCGAGTACTTGGTGGTGTCGCAGCCGCTGGCGTCGTCCTTCTTCTGCACGACCTTGAACTTGGCCTTGGAGTCGCCGCAGTCCACGACCTTCAGGTCCGGGTTCGTCGTGGAGTCGGGGTTGCCGATGCTCATGCAGTCGCCGACCTTGGCGGTGTCGGCGTCGTGCCGGCTGGAGTACCAGGCCGCGAGCGCGGCGCTCAGGACACCGACGATGACGACGATGCGGACGATCTTCTTGATGTTGCGGCGACGCGGCGGGACGGGCGCGGGCGCGTGGGGTATCCCGTCCTGGTTGAAGTAGGGCGACTGCTGCGGCGGGACTCCCGGCTGACCCGGCTGGCCGTACGGTGCGCCGCCCTGCGGCTGTCCGTACGGGGCTGCACCCTGGGGCTGTCCGTAGGGAGCGTTGGGCTGCGGCGCGTACGGGTTCTGGCCCTGGGGCGGCGGAGTGGACACGTGGGGGTTCCCCCTTGGTGAAAACAGATGATGTAGGACGCCCGTAAGGTAGCTGGCCCGGCTGACATCCCCGTCATCGGCAAGGACTCTGTGGCCCTGATGTGACACTCAGCCGCGCTGAAAGCGGGTCATAAACACCGCTACCACCGCGTAGACCAGGGAGACCGTGACCACCAGGGGCGCCGACCTCCCGTCAGGCGGCAGCATCAGCGCGGCAACCGCCGCGGCGCCGACGAAGGCGACGTTGAAGAGCACGTCGTACAGGGAGAAGACCCGGCCGCGGTAGGCGTCGTCGACCGAGGACTGCACCACGGTGTCCGTGGAGATCTTCGCGCCCTGGGTGACGAGACCCAGGACGAACGCGGCCACCAGCACGGGGCCGCGGGCGAACGCCAGCCCGAGGGCGGGCTCCAGGACCGCCGCCGTCCCCGCGCACACCGCCATCCACCGGACCGGCCCCAGCCGTGCCACCGCCCCCGGCGTCACCACGGCCGCCGCGAAGAACCCCGCGCCGGAGACGCCCACGGCCAGCCCCAGCAGCGCCAGCCCGTCCGAGGTGCCGTCGGCCCAGGCGTACCGGCAGAGCATCAGCACCAGTACGGTCAGCGCCCCGTAGCAGAAGCGCATCAGCGTCATCGCGGCCAGGACGCGCGCGGCCGCCCGGCGCTCCCTCACGTGGCGCAGCCCCTCGGCGAGTCCGCGCGCCGTCGTCCCGATCGCGGCGCCGAACCCGGGCGGTGCCACGTCCGGGTCGGGTCCCAGCAGCCCGGGCGGCAGCCGCAGCGACCACAGGGCAGCGGCCAGATAGAGGAGCGAGCCCAGCAGCACGACGGCGGCGTCCACCGGCACCACCAGCCGTACGCAGAAGGCAAGCCCGCCGCCCGCGGTCGCGGCAAGCGTTCCGGCGGTCGGGGAGAGGGAGTTGGCCATCACCAGCCGCTCCTCGTCCACGACGCGGGGCAGTGCGGCCGAGAGCCCCGCCAGGACGAAGCGGTTGACGGCCGTGACGCAGAGGGCGGAGGCGTAGAAGAGCACGTCGGGCGCGGAGGCGAGCAGCAGCAGCGCGGTGCAGCCGGCCAGCAGGGCCCGCAGCAGATTGCCGTGGAGGAAGACCTGGCGCCGCTGCCAGCGGTCGAGCAGGACGCCCGCGAACGGGCCGACGACGGAATAGGGCAGCAGGAGCACGGCCATGGCCGAGGCGATCGCCGCGGGCGAGGTCTGCTTCTCGGGGGAGAAGACGACGTGGGTGGCGAGCGCGACCTGGTAGACGCCGTCCGACGCCTGGGACAGCAGTCGTACGGCCAGCAGATGCCGGAAGTTCCTCAGGCGCAGGAGTACGCGCAGATCACGCACGACGGACATGGGGGCAAGCGTCACACACGCGGAGGGCCCCCGCGCCGGCATGGCGCAGGGACCCTCAACAGTCGGACGGTAGCAGCGACTTAGCGCTCGACCTCGCCCTTGATGAACTTCTCGACGTTCTCGTAGGCCTCGTCGTCGAAGTACTGCACCGGCGGGGACTTCATGAAGTACGAGGACGCGGAGAGGATCGGGCCGCCGATGCCGCGGTCCTTGGCGATCTTCGCGGCGCGCACGGCGTCGATGATGACACCCGCGGAGTTCGGGGAGTCCCACACCTCGAGCTTGTACTCGAGGTTCAGCGGGACGTCACCGAAGGCGCGGCCCTCGAGGCGCACGTACGCCCACTTGCGGTCGTCCAGCCACGCCACGTAGTCCGAGGGACCGATGTGGACGTTGTTGTCGCCCAGCTCGCGGTCGCGGATCTGCGAGGTGACGGCCTGCGTCTTCGAGATCTTCTTGGACTCCAGGCGCTCACGCTCGAGCATGTTCTTGAAGTCCATGTTGCCGCCGACGTTCAGCTGCATGGTGCGCTCCAGGCGGACACCGCGGTCCTCGAAGAGCTTCGCCATGACGCGGTGCGTGATGGTGGCGCCGACCTGGGACTTGATGTCGTCGCCGACGATCGGGACGCCCGCCTCGGTGAACTTGTCCGCCCACTCCTTGGTGCCGGCGATGAAGACCGGAAGGGCGTTGACGAACGCGACCTTGGCGTCGATGGCGCACTGCGCGTAGAACTTCGCGGCGACCTCGGAACCCACGGGGAGGTAGCAGACCAGAACGTCGACCTGCTTGTCCTTGAGGACCTGGACCACGTCGACCGGGGCCTCGGCGGACTCCTCGATGGTCTGGCGGTAGTACTTGCCCAGGCCGTCGTGGGTGTGTCCACGCTGGACCGTGACGCCCTTGTTCGGGACGTCGCAGATCTTGATGGTGTTGTTCTCGCTGGCGCCGATGGCGTCCGCGAGGTCGAGGCCGACCTTCTTGGCGTCCACGTCGAACGCGGCCACGAACTCCACGTCCTTGACGTGGTAGTCGCCGAACTGGACGTGCATCAGACCCGGCACCTTGCCGGCCGGGTCGGCGTCCTTGTAGTACTCGACGCCCTGCACCAGCGAGGCGGCGCAGTTTCCTACACCGACGATGGCTACGCGAACCGAACCCATTCCGGTTGCTCCCTGTGTGTTCTCGACGAAGTCCTGCGGACGCAGGGCCTTCAGTTGGCGGTGTCCTCGGACGGATCCGGCCGGGTGCTGTCCCGATGCCGGGGCAGGCCGCCCGTCTCTCCTGATGTGTGGTCCTGCTGAGCGGAGCCGGTGGCCGGGCCGGATCGCTGATCCCGCCCCGCCCGCTCGCTCTCGATGAGCTCGTTCAGCCAGCGCACTTCGCGCTCCACGGACTCCATGCCGTGCCGCTGCAGCTCAAGCGTGTAGTCGTCCAGGCGCTCGCGCGTACGGGCCAGGGAGGCGCGCATCTTCTCGAGACGCTCCTCCAGCCGGCTGCGACGACCTTCCAGCACGCGCATCCGCACCTCGCGCTCCGTCTGCCCGAAAAAGGCGAAACGTGCCGCGAAGTGCTCGTCCTCCCAGGTGTCGGGACCGGTGTGGGAGAGCAGTTCTTCGAAATGCTCCTTCCCCTCGGCCGTCAACCGGTAGACGATCTTGGCCCGGCGCCCTGCGAGTGAAGCGGCGAGAGCGTCCTCGGGAGCGCTGCCCGGTTCCTCGATCAACCAGCCGCTCGCGACCAGCGTCTTGAGGCAGGGGTAGAGGGTCCCGTAACTGAAGGCCCGGAAGATCCCCAGTGAGGTGTTGAGCCGCTTGCGCAGCTCGTACCCGTGCATCGGGGCCTCGCGAAGCAGGCCGAGAACGGCGAATTCGAGGATGCCGGAGCGTCTGCTCACCCTTCGCCTCCTCTGCCGCCGCGGACCTTTATGCCGTGCTGATGTATCGACTCGATACATCCTGACGATAGAACGGCGGAGCGCCTGCGACAAGGGGGGGCATCGTGAACGGCGTCACATCGTCAATTCATCGGAAGCAAGTTGCCTGATTTGGGGTGAACTTCGGCCCCTGGCTGGTTTTGACCGTGCGTAGTCTGTGCGGCATGCAGACCACCGGGAGCCGAGTGACGTCAGGGGGCGTCGGCGCGTACCGCGCCATCGGCATACCGGGTGCACGGCGGACGGGCCCGGCGCAGGGCCGGTCCGTCTGTCGGGGGGACCGGAACTCACCAGTCGCTTCCAGGCGCTCTCGCCTGCCCGAGGAGTAGTCGTTCGATGAGCGAGCACCGTCGCAAACCGCCGGAGTCGCAAGGCGGGGGCCGCGCGGCGGCCCGGCGGGCTGCCCAGCAGCCGTCCGGCCGCCGCGCGCCTTCCGCCCGGGACTCCGTCACGGAGTCCCCCTCCGGCGCGTACGGAGAGCAGCGGCAGGCCGGTGGGCGAGCCGAGGCGCGACGGGCCGCCCAGCGGTCCGGGCGCCGCGGCGGACCGGGTCCCGGCGACCGGGGGCCCGGGAAGAAGCGCTTCATCGACTACCCGCGCCGCGGCAAGCACGGGTGGCGGCGCTGGACGCCCTCGTGGAAGCTGGTCAGCGGGCTGTGCCTGGGCTTCCTCGGCACCCTGGTGATCGCGATCGGCATCGCCTACTGGACGGTCAGCGTCCCGAACGTGGCCCAGGCGGCCCAGGCCGAGAACAACGTCTACTACTGGGCCGACGGGTCCCAGATGGTCGCGACCGGTGGCGAGGTCAACCGCCAGATCATCGCCTACGAGAAGATCCCGGCCGCCATGCGGTACGCGGTGATCTCGGCGGAGAACAAGACCTTCGAGACGGACTCCGGCGTCGACCCCCAGGGCATCGCGCGCGCCCTGGTGAACATGGCCAAGGGCGGCCACACCCAGGGTGGCTCCACGATCACCCAGCAGTACGTGAAGAACGCCCGCCTCGACGACCAGTCGCAGACCCTGACCCGTAAGTTCAAAGAGCTCTTCATCTCCATCAAGGTCGGCGCGACCAAGAAGAAGAGCGAGATCATGGCGGGCTACCTGAACACCGCGTACTACGGACGCGGTGCCTACGGCCTGCAGGCGGCGGCCCGTACGTACTACAGCAAGGACGCCAAGGACCTCGATCCGAGCCAGTGCGCGTTCCTCGCCTCGCTGCTCAAGGGCGCCACCTACTTCGACCCCGCCGGCGCCACCGAGATCGACCCGGCGGCCACCCCGCAGCAGAACACCAAGAACGCCATGAACCGGTGGACCTGGATCCTCGACGAGGAGGTGAAGGACGGCCATCTGACCGCGGCGGAGCGGGCGAAGTACAAGACCTTCCCGATGCCCGACAAGCCCAAGAAGAACGCGCAGCTCAGCGGGCAGATCGGCTATCTGGTCAGCCTCTCCAAGGCGTACTTCGTCAACAACAACACCCAGGGCATCACCGCCAGCGACCTGGACAAGGGCGGCTACGAGATCCACACGACCTTCGACAAGAAGAAGGTCCAGGCGCTCGAAGGGGTCGTGAAGAAGGTCCGCAAGGAGAACCTCGACACGAAGAAGCGGCCGACGCTCGACACCTTCGTCCAGTTCGGTGCCGCCTCCGTGGACAACAAGACCGGCGCCATCAAGGCGATCTACGGCGGTGAGGACGCGACGAAGCACTTCACCAACAACGCCGACCAGACCGGTGCGCAGGTCGGCTCGACCTTCAAGCCGTTGGTCCTGGCCGCCGCCATGGAGTACGGCAAGCGCGACCCGAAGGGTCCCAAGGACCAGGGCGAGTCGCAGCGCACTCCGGTCTCCCCGAAGAGCATCTACAGCGGCATGAACAAGCTGAAGATCAAGAACTACGACGGGAGTGTCTGGACCAACGAGAACGGCGATCCCTGGAAGCAGACGAACGACGGCAACCAGTCGTACAACCCGCCGAGCTACGCGATCGATCTGCGGTACGCGATGCAGGAGTCGGCGAACACGCCCTACGTCCAGCTCGGCATGGACGTCGGCACGGACAAGGTGAAGGACGTCGCCCTGGCGGTGGGGCTCCGCAAGGACAGCCTCGCGTCCTCGACCGTGCCGTCGTTCTCCATCGGCACCTCCTCCCCCAGCGCGATCCGGATGGCGGGCGCCTACGCCACCTTCGCCACCAGCGGGATGCACCACGACGCCTACTCGGTCGAGAAGGTCATGCGCCGGGGTGGCGTCATCTACAAGCACGAGGACAAGGCGTCCCGCGCCTTCTCCGCGGCGGTCGCCGACAACGTGACGGACGTCCTGAAGAACGTGGTCGAGAAGGGCACCGGCACCAACGCCAAGCTCAGCGGCCGTGACGTGGCGGGCAAGACCGGTACCACCGACGAGAACCGCTCCGCGTGGTTCGTGGGGTACACGTCTCAGCTCTCGACCGCGGTCAGCATGTACCGCCTCGACGACAACGAGAGCAGCAAGAAGCGCGAATTCCTGCCGATGTTCGGGACGGGCGGCCAGAAGAAGATCCACGGTGCGTCCTTCCCGTCGACCATCTGGCACGACTACATGGAGCAGGCGCTGAACGGGGTACCGGCCGTCGACTTCCCGACGCCCGAGCCGATCGGCGAGAAGGTGTTCGGCGGCGGCATGTCGCCCAGCCCGACCCCCTCCCCGTCGCCGTCGGACTCGCCGTCGCCCTCCGCCAGCCCCTCGCCCTCTCCGTCGCTGACCCCCCGCCCGACCCCGAAGCCCAGCAAGTCCTGTGGCAAGTGGGACTGGAACTGCGGCGGCCCCGGCGGCGGCGGCCCCGGCGGCACGGACGCGGGCACCGACGCGGGTACGGACCAGGGCGCTACCAACGGAGACATCAGCGGGCCCTCCGGCAGCCCGTCGCCCAGTAAGTCCAAACCGGGCAGCGGCCCCCAGGGGAGCATCTTCGGGGGACCCAACGGCTAGCGGGCCCGGCGCACGCGGCTGAACGCCAGGGGCGATGTTTCACGTGAAACCAGGGGCGGTGTTTCACGTGAAACATCGCCCCTCGGCATTTCCCCGGAGGTGTACGGCAGGATGTGCGGCATGACGAGCGAGACCAGTGCCCGCGCGTACGAGACCCGGCCGGGGAAGTCCGCCGGCCCCGTCGTGCGCCCCACGGAGCAGGACGAGGTCGCCGCGGCCGGCAGCGAGGTGCTGGGCGGTCCCATGGGCCGCTGGGCCTCGGGAGCGGGCCACTGGCTGACCCCGGTCCGGGTGATCACCCTGGTCGCCATCGGCATGTTCGCCCTCGGGATGGCGCAGAAGGCCCCCTGCTACGAGTGGGCGTGGTTCCGGGGCGTGAACTCCCAGTACACCCACGCCTGCTACTCCGACATCCCGCACCTGTACGTGGGCCGGGGCTTCGCCGACGGGAAGGTGCCCTACTTCGACCGGCTCTCCGGCGACATGGACTTCCTCGAATACCCGGTGCTGACCGGGCTGTTCATGGAGGTGGCCTCCTGGCCGGTGTCATGGATGTCCGGCGGCAGCATGCAGCACCGCGAGCAGATGTACTGGATGGTCAACGCGGGGATGCTGATGGCCTGCACGGCCGTCATCGCGGTCTGTGTGGCGCGGACGCACCGCCGCCGCCCCTGGGACGCGCTGCTGGTCGCCCTGGCGCCCGCCTTCGCCCTCACCGCGACGATCAACTGGGACCTCTTCGCCATCGCCCTGACCGCCGCCGCCATGCTGCTGTGGTCCCGCGGCCGCCCGCTCGCTTTCGGCATCCTCATCGGGCTGGCGACGGCCGCCAAGCTCTACCCTGTGCTGTTGCTGGGGCCGCTGCTGTTCCTGTGCTGGCGGGCCGGGAAGTGGCGGGAGTACGGGGCGGCCGTGCTCGGGGCGGCGGGCGCCTGGCTGGCGGTGAACGTGCCGGTGATGCTGCTCGCGCCCGAGGGCTGGAAGAAGTTCTACACCTTCAGCCAGGAGCGGTCGGTCGACTTCGGGTCCTTCTGGCTGATCATCTCGCAGCGCACCGGCAAGTCCCTGGACGTCGACATGGTGAACAACCTGGCGACGCTGCTGATGGTGCTGCTCTGCGCGGGCATCGCGGCGCTGACGCTCACGGCCCCCCGCCGGCCGCGCTTCGCCCAGCTCGCCTTCCTGGTCGTCGCGGCGTTCATCCTGACCAACAAGGTCTACTCCCCGCAGTACGTGCTGTGGCTGATCCCGCTGGCCGCGCTCGCCCGGCCGCGCTGGCGCGACTTCCTGATCTGGCAGGCGGGGGAGGTCGTCTACTTCCTCGGGATCTGGACGTACCTCGCGTACACGATGAGCGGCGAGAAGCACCAGGGACTCCCGCCGGAGGGCTACCAGTTGGCCATCGCCGCCCATCTGCTGACGACGCTCTACCTGTGCGCGGTGATCGTGCGGGACATCCTGATGCCGGAGCGGGACGGCGTACGGCGCGACGGCTCGGACGACCCCTCCGGAGGCGTGCTCGACGGCGCCCCGGACGTCTTCGTCCTGGGTCAGGCGGCGCATCCGCCCCGGCACGCGGCTCCTCTGGTGGAGGGGCCGCGGGTGGAGTGGGGAACGGGGCAGCGGGGCGCCCAGGACGGCTGGTAGCGACGCGAAGGGCCCCCGCCGGTGGCGGGGGCCCTTCGTCGTGTCCTGGGCGGTGACGCGGCGCCTAGCGGTCGACCATGCGGTCGAACTGCGTCGTGGTGTGCCGCAGATGGGCCACCAGCTCGTCACCCACGCGCGGTTCCTGGGAGTCCGAGGGGACGAAGAGGATCGACACCTGCATGTGCGGCGGCTCCGCGAACCAGCGCTGCTTGCCGTCCCAGACGAACGGCGACAGGTTGCGGTTGACGGTCGCCAGACCGGCCCGGGCGACGCCCTTGGCCCGCGGCATCACCCCGTGGAGCGCCTTGGGCGCCTCCAGGCCGACGCCGTGCGAGGTGCCGCCCGCGACCACGACCAGCCAGCCGTCCGAAGCGGCCTTCTGCTGGCGGTAGCCGAAACGGTCCCCCTTCGCGACCCGGGTGACGTCCAGGACGGCGCCCCGGTACTCGGTCGCCTCGTGGTCGCCGAGCCACAGCCGCGTGCCGATACGCGCCCGGAACCGGGTCTGCGGGAACTGCTGCTGCAACCGCGCCTGCTCCTCGGCCCGCAGATGGCTGACGAACATGGTGTGCAGCGGCAGCCGGGCCGCCCGCAGCCGGTCCATCCAGGCGATGACCTCCTCGACGGCGTCGGAGCCGTCGGTGCGGTCGAGCGGGAGGTGCAGGGCGAAGCCCTCCAGCCGTACGTCCTCGATGGCGGAGTGGAGCATGCCGAGCTCCTCCTCCTTGATGCCGTGGCGCTTCATCGAGCTCATGCACTCGATGACCACGCGCGCGCCCACGAGGGCGTGCACCCCGTCCACGGAGGAGACCGAGCGGATCACGCGGTCCGGCAGCGGCACCGGCTCCTCGCTCCGGCGGAACGGCGTGAGCACCAGCAGGTCGCCGCCGAACCAGTCCTTGATGCGGGCGGCCTCGTAGGTGGTGCCGACCGCCAGGATGTCCGAGCCGAAGCGGTTCACCTCCTCGGCCAGGCGCTCGTGGCCGAAGCCGTAGCCGTTGCCCTTGCAGACCGGGACGATGCCCGGGAACTGGTCGACCACGGACTTCTGGTGCGCCCGCCAGCGCGCGGTGTCGACGTACAGGGAGAGCGCCATGGCCGGTTCCGGAACCTTTCTGGTGGCTGCGGTGTGTCAGAGGTGGGAAGGGACGGGACTGCGCACCCGTCAGCGCCTCGACATGTAGATGTCGAGCGCCTTGTGCAGCAGCTTGTTCAGCGGGAAGTCCCACTCGCCGACGTACTCGACGGCCTCACCACCCGTACCCACCTTGAACTGGATGAGACCGAAGAGGTGGTCGGTCTCGTCGAGCGAGTCCGAGATGCCGCGCAGGTCGTAGACGGTCGCGCCCATGGCGTACGCGTCGCGCAGCATCCGCCACTGCATCGCGTTCGAGGGCCGGACCTCACGGCCGATGTTGTCGGAGGCGCCGTAGGAGTACCAGACGTGCCCGCCCACGACGAGCATCGTCGCCGCCGACAGGTTCACGCCGTTGTGGCGCGCGAAGTAGAGCCGCATCCGGTTGGGGTCCTCGTTGTTGAGGACCGTCCACATGCGCTGGAAGTACGAGAGCGGGCGCGGCCGGAAGTGGTCGCGGACGGCGGTGATCTCGTACAGCCGCTGCCACTCGGCCAGGTCCTCGTAGCCGCCCTGGACGACCTCGACGCCGGCCTTCTCGGCCTTCTTGATGTTGCGGCGCCACAACTGGTTGAAGCCCTTGAGGACGTCGTCGAGCGAGCGGTTGGCGAGGGGCACCTGGAAGACGTAGCGCGGCTGCACGTCGCCGAAGCCCGCGCCGCCGTCCTCGCCCTGCTGCCAGCCCATCTTCCGCAGCCGGTCGGCCACTTCGAAGGCACGCGGCTCGATGTGGGTGGCCTCGACGTCGCGCAGACGCTTGACGTCCGGGTCCTGGATGCCGGACTTGATGGCGGCCGAGTCCCAGCGGCGGATGACGACCGGCGGGCCCATCTTCACCGAGAACGCGCCCTGGTGCTTGAGGTGCGCCAGCATCGGCTGGAGCCACTCGTCGAGGTTCGGGGCGTACCAGTTGATGACCGGGCCCTCGGGCAGGTACGCGAGGTACCGCTTGATCTTCGGCAGCTGGCGGTAGAGCACCAGGCCGGCGCCGACCATCTGACCGGTCTTGTCGAACCACCCGAGGCTCTCCGAGCGCCACTCGGTCTTCACATCAGCCCACGCCGGGACCTGGCAGTGGCTAGCCGCGGGCAGGCTCTGGATGTACGCCAGATGCTGCTCACGGCTGATGGTCCTCAGGGTCAGGCTCATGCGGGGCGCTCCTCGGCAGGTGTGTCCCCATGGGTACAGGGGCTCCGGCTCTCGCGCCGAAGCCTACTGCGCCCGGGGAGCGCCCCGGATGGCTGTACGGACCTGAGCGGGTGCGGGGTGTCCTCAGCGGCCGATGACGCCGCCGAAGAGACCGCCGTGGGCCATGCCGAGGAAGAAGCCCACGGCGGCGGCGCCGAGCCCGAGGATCAGCAGGAACCGCTCGCGGGTCGTCACCGAGATGAACTGTCCGTACGCGCCCGTGAGGATCCCCACCAGGCCCGCCCAGGAGCTGAGCAGGTGCAGGTTGTGGAAGAACGCCGTGATGAAGGCCAGTGCGCCGAGCACGACGGTCACCGCCATGAAGGCGTCCTGAAGGGGATGGGGCTTGCCGTCGGTGGCGAAGAGGGAGACGACGGACGAGTTCGATCGCATTGCCTGTGCCATGAGGCACCTCCTGGCGGAAGCGGAGCGCGGCGAAGGGTAGCGCCGCGCACACCCGATGTGTACAGATTGCGGCCGCTGACCGCCGGATTTCAACCGGAAGCCTGTGTGCAGGTACTCTGTACGGTCTGCACCGGTGTCTGCCCTGGCCAGGACGCGGTCCCCCTCTCTCGGAGCGGGATTGTCAGTGGCGGCGGATACCGTTGTTCACGCATCACGACCCTCCTGCCACGGAACGACCGTGGCCGCTGAGTCCAAAGGAGGTGGGTTCCACATGCGTCACTACGAGGTGATGGTCATCCTCGACCCCGATCTGGAGGAGCGCGCTGTCTCCCCCCTGATCGAGAACTTCCTCTCCGTCGTCCGTGAGGGCAACGGAAAGGTCGAGAAGGTCGACACCTGGGGCCGTCGTCGTCTCTCCTACGAGATCAAGAAGAAGCCCGAGGGCATCTACACGGTCATCGACCTCCAGGCCGAGCCTGCGGTCGTCAAGGAGCTCGACCGTCAGATGAACCTGAACGAGTCGGTCCTCCGGACCAAGGTCCTCCGTCCCGAGACCCACTGAGCTTCCGCTCAGAAGTCATCGGGTTCCGAGTAGCAACACAGCAGCCAGCAGCAATCCCCGCCGAGAGGTTCACCCATGGCAGGCGAGACCGTCATCACGGTCGTCGGCAATCTCGTCGACGACCCCGAGCTGCGCTTCACCCCGTCCGGTGCGGCCGTCGCGAAGTTCCGTGTCGCGTCGACTCCCCGCACCTTCGACCGTCAGACCAATGAGTGGAAGGACGGCGAAAGCCTCTTCCTGACCTGCTCGGTCTGGCGTCAGGCGGCGGAGAACGTCGCCGAGTCGCTCCAGCGAGGCATGCGCGTCATCGTGCAGGGCCGGCTGAAGCAGCGGTCCTACGAGGACCGCGAGGGCGTCAAGCGCACGGTCTACGAGCTGGACGTCGAGGAAGTCGGCCCCAGCCTCAAGAGCGCCACGGCCAAGGTCACCAAGACCACCGGTCGAGGCGGCCAGGGTGGTTACGGCGGCGGTGGTGGCCAGCAGCAGGGCGGTGGCAGCTGGGGTGGAGCCCCCAGTGGCGGCCCGCAGGGCGGCGGCGCTCCCGCCGACGACCCCTGGGCCTCCAGCGCACCGGCCGGCGGCGGCCAGCAGCAGGGTGGCGGCGGTGGCGGCTGGGGCGGAAGCTCCGGCGGCTCCGGCGGCGGCTACTCGGACGAGCCGCCCTTCTAGGGCAGCCCGTACCCCCACTTCTTGATCACACAGGAGAAACACCATGGCGAAGCCGCCTGTGCGCAAGCCTAAGAAGAAGGTCTGCGCTTTCTGCAAGGACAAGACCGCTTACGTGGACTACAAGGACACGAACATGCTGCGGAAGTTCATTTCCGACCGCGGCAAGATCCGTGCCCGCCGCGTGACCGGCAACTGCACGCAGCACCAGCGTGACGTCGCCACGGCCGTCAAGAACAGCCGTGAGATGGCGCTGCTGCCCTACACGTCCACCGCGCGATAAGGGAAGGGTGACCGAAAAATGAAGATCATCCTCACCCACGAGGTCTCTGGCCTCGGTGCCGCCGGCGATGTCGTCGACGTCAAGGACGGCTACGCTCGCAACTACCTGGTCCCGCGTGGTTTCGCGATCCGCTGGACCAAGGGCGGCGAGAAGGACGTCGAGCAGATCCGTCGTGCTCGCAAGATCCACGAGATCGCCACCATCGAGCAGGCCAACGAGATCAAGGCCCGCCTCGAAGGCGTGAAGGTGCGTCTGGCTGTTCGCTCCGGCGACGCCGGCCGTCTCTTCGGCTCCGTCACCCAGGCCGACGTCGCTGCGGCGATCAAGGCTGCCGGTGGCCCGGACGTGGACAAGCGTCGCGTCGAGCTCGGCTCGCCGATCAAGACCCTGGGCGCGCACCAGGTGTCCGTGCGTCTGCACGCCGAGGTTGCCGCGAAGGTTGGCGTCGAGGTCGTCGCCGCCTAAGGGCATCGCTCAGCAGAGCATAAGAAGGGCCACACCCTCCGGGGTGCGGCCCTTCGCCGTTGCCGGCGGCAGCGATGTTTCACGTGAAACACGCCCCCCGCCGGAAGGTGCTCAGCGCGTCGCGCCCGTGACCAGCCAGCGCCCCGAACGGGCGCGGAGCCAGAGCGTCAGCATGCGGACCGACATCATCAGGGCCATGGCCCACCACAGGGCGGTGAGCCCGCCGCCGAGCGCCGGGACCAGCAGCGCCACCGGGGCGAAGCAGGCGAGCGTCAGCAGCATCGCCCACGCCAGATAGGGGCCGTCGCCCGCGCCCATGAGTACGCCGTCGAGGACGAAGACGACCCCCGAGACCGGCTGGGAGAGGGCGACCACCAGGAGCGCGGGCAGCAGGGCGTCCCGGACCGTGTCGTCGCCGGTGAAGAGCGGGATGAACAGCGGCCGGGCCACCGCCACCAGCAGACCGAGCACCACCCCGGCGGCGATGCCCCACTCGACCATGCGCCGGCATGCCTGGCGGGCGCCCTCGGTGTCCTCCGCGCCGAGGTACCGCCCGATGATGGCCTGCCCGGCGATCGCGATGGCGTCGAGGGCGAACGCCAGCAGGCTCCACAGGGACAGGATGATCTGGTGGGCGGCTATGTCGGCGTCGCCCAGGCGGGCGGCCACGGCGGTGGCGATCATCAGGACGGCCCGCAGCGAGAGCGTACGGACCAGCAGCGGAACCCCCGCCTGGGCGCTGGCGCGGATCCCCGCCGCGTCGGGACGCAGCGAGGCGCCGTGCCGCCGGGCCCCGCGTACGACGACGCGGAGGTAGACGGCGGCCATCGCGACCTGGGCGGTCACGGTGCCCCAGGCGGAGCCGGCGATGCCGAGGCCGGCCCCGTAGACGAGCCCGACGTTCAGCGCCGCGTTGAGGGTGAAACCGCCGATCGCCACATACAGCGGCGTCCTGGTGTCCTGGAGGCCGCGCAGGATGCCGGTGGCCGCGAGCACCACGAGCATGGCGGGGATACCGAGCGAGGAGACGCGCAGATAGGTGACGGCGTAGGGGGCGGCGGTGTCCGAGGCTCCGAAGAGGTCGATGAACCAGGGGGCCGCGGGCAGGACGACGGCGATGACGCCGGCACCGAGTAGCAGGGCGAGCCAGACACCGTCCATGCCCTGGCGGATGGCGGCCGGCAGGTCTCCGGCGCCGACGCGGCGTGCGACGGCGGCCGTGGTGGCGTAGGCGAGGAAGACGAAGACGCTCACGGCGGTGGTGAGGAGGGCCGCGGCGATGCCCAGACCGGCCAGTTGCGGGGTGCCGAGATGGCCGACGATCGCGCTGTCGGCCATGACGAAGAGCGGCTCGGCGACCAGGGCGCCGAAGGCGGGGACGGCGAGCGAGACGATCTCGCGGTCGTGTCGGCGCCGGGTGTGCCTCGGTGCCACGGGGGCCTGTGTCATGAACTCAATCTAATCTTCCACAGGTAATGGATGCAATGCCAGAGCGATCCTTACCTTGGAACCGGAGTGCGGTTCGGCTGTGCGCCGTTTGTCGTGATCTTGGGCCAGCCGAGAAAGTTTTTCTCCCCCACAGCCGGTGGACGGAAAAACCGCAGGTCAAGCGGGTGGTGCCGGGTGGGCTATGACTTTGTCCACAGTGCTGTCCCCCGGTCCGTGCACAGGTTCTGCGGAGTTCTCCACAGCATCTGGTCCGTCGTCCACATGGCCTGTGGATAACCAGATTGGCTGAAGGTGCCGACGGGCCTAACGTGGACCGGCGCCCGACGCGCCGGAACCGGAGTCGGGCTTCTCGTTTTGTCAGTGCCGTGCCGTAGAAAGAGTGGCACGGCTAGGTCCGCGGAGCGGACGGGAGGAGGTGGCCCGGTGAGCATTCCCGAGCCCTTGGACGACCCCTGGGCCGACAGCGGTCCGGGTGACCGTCTGCCCGTCTCCCGCCCCCGCCGCGCCGAAGGACGGGGCCGCGGCCGCGACGACCAGCACGACCGCGGTCGCGAGAGTGAGTCCTGGGACGGCGGCGGATCGTCCGGGTTCGAGCGGGTCCCCCCGCAGGACATCGACGCCGAGCAGTCCGTCCTCGGCGGCATGCTGCTCTCCAAGGACGCCATCGCGGACGTCGTGGAGATCATCAAGGGCCATGACTTCTACCGCCCGGCCCACGAGACCGTCTACACGGCGATCCTCGACCTGTACGCGAAGGGCGAGCCGGCCGACCCGATCACCGTGGCGGCCGAGCTGGTCAAGCGGGGCGAGATCACCCGCGTCGGCGGCCCCTCGTATCTGCACACCCTGGTCCAGTCGGTCCCGACCGCAGCCAACGCCTCGTACTACGCGGAGATCGTCCACGAGCGGGCGGTGCTCCGCCGTCTCGTCGAGGCGGGCACGAAGATCACGCAGATGGGATACGCGGCGGACGGTGACGTCGACGAGATCGTCAACTCCGCCCAGGCCGAGATCTACGCGGTCACCGAGCAGCGCACCAGCGAGGACTACCTCCCTCTCGGCGACATCATGGAAGGCGCGCTCGACGAGATCGAGGCGATCGGCTCCCGCAGCGGCGAGATGACCGGTGTGCCGACCGGCTTCACCGACTTCGACTCCCTCACCAACGGTCTGCACCCGGGTCAGATGATCGTCATCGCGGCCCGGCCCGCCATGGGTAAGTCCACACTGGCGCTGGACTTCGCCAGGGCCTGCTCCATCAAGCACAACCTGCCCAGCGTGATCTTCTCCCTCGAAATGGGCCGCAACGAGATCGCGATGCGTCTTCTGTCGGCCGAGGCCCGGGTCGCGCTCCACCACATGCGCTCGGGCACCATGACCGACGAGGACTGGACCCGCCTCGCCCGCCGGATGCCGGACGTCTCCCAGGCCCCGCTCTACATCGACGACTCCCCGAACCTGTCGATGATGGAGATCCGCGCCAAGTGCCGCCGGCTCAAGCAGCGCAACGACCTCAAGCTCGTCGTCATCGACTACCTCCAGCTGATGCAGTCCGGCGGTTCCAAGCGCGCCGAGAGCCGCCAGCAGGAGGTCTCGGACATGTCCCGAAACCTCAAGCTGCTCGCCAAGGAGCTGGAGCTCCCGGTCATCGCGCTCTCCCAGCTGAACCGTGGCCCCGAGCAGCGTACGGACAAGAAGCCGATGGTCTCCGACCTGCGTGAGTCCGGCTCCATCGAGCAGGACGCGGACATGGTCATCCTGTTGCACCGCGAGGACGCGTACGAGAAGGAGTCCCCGCGCGCGGGCGAGGCGGACCTCATCGTGGCCAAGCACCGTAACGGTCCGACGGCCACGATCACGGTGGCCTTCCAGGGCCACTATTCGCGCTTCGTGGACATGGCGCAGACCTGATCCGGGTTCGTCCCCGGGGCGGTGGCGAACGGATGGACCGTACGACGCGTACTGTCCGGTGCGTGTCGGGGGAAAACCGTTCGACGGCTGTGGAGTGCGGGGATACACCTGGGGCATGACCTCATCCCCGCATGTGCCGAGCGCCCCGCCGATGACCACGGCCCCCGCCGGCCTTCTGCCCGGTACCGAACGCGCCCTGATCCACCGCCTGGCCGTCGCCCAGTCCGAGGGGCGGCTGCCCTCGCTGGTCGCCGCTGTGGTCCGGGAGGGCCGGATCGTGTGGACGGGCTCGCGCACCTCCGTCGAAGGCCACGGCCCCGACGCCGACGTCCAGTACCGCATCGGCTCGATCACCAAGACCTTCACCGCCGTGCTGGTCCTGCGACTGCGCGACGAGGGGCTGCTGGACCTCGGGGACCCGCTGGAGAAGCATCTGCCCGGCACCGGGGTCGGTGAGGTGACCATCGCCCAACTCCTCGGCCACAGCGCGGGGTTGGCCGCCGAGACGCCCGGGGCCTGGTGGGAGCGGAGCTCGGCCGCGCTGCGTCCGGAGCTCTCGGACGTGCTGGGGGAGAACCCGCAGCCGCATCCGGTCGGCAGGCTGCACCACTACTCCAACCCCGGTTACACGCTGCTCGGTTCGCTGATCGAGGCCGTGCGGGGAGTGTCCTGGGAGGAGGCTCTGCGAAGCGAGGTCCTCGATCCGCTGGGACTGACCAGGACGAGCACCCGGCCGGTGGCCCCGCACGCGGGCGGCTGGGCCGTGCACCCCTGGGCCGACGCCCTGCTTCCCGAGCCGGCCGAGGACCTGGGGCTGATGGCTCCGGCGGGCCAGCTGTGGTCGACGGCGGCGGACCTCTGCCGCTTCGCCGCGTTCCTCGCCGAGGGGGACGACCGGGTGCTGAGCGCCGCGAGCGTACGGGAGATGCGAACCCCGTCCGCACCGCCCGAGGCGGGGGACTGGCAGAACAACTACGGGCTGGGGGTCCAGCTGAGCCGCCAGGACGGCCACCGCACCCTCACCGGTCACACCGGTTCGCTGCCGGGTTTCGTCGCCGGACTCTGGATCAGCGTGGAGGACGGGGTCGGGGCGGCCGTCCTCACCAACTCCACGTCGGGGACGGCCCCGTCGGTCGCCGCCGATCTCATCCGGATCGTCATCGAGGCCGAGCCGAAGCTCCCCGCGCCGTGGCGGCCCCTGTCCGAGGTCGACCCGGCTCTGCTGGAGCTCACCGGCCCCTGGTACTGGGGGACGTACACCTACGGCCTGCGGCTGAACGCCGACGGCACGATGGCGCTGGAGCCGTTGCGCGGTCAGGGCCGCGCGTCGAGGTTCGAGGCGCGGTCGGACGGCGGCTGGGTCGGGCTCAACGGCTACTACCAGGGCGAGATCCTGCGGGCGGTCCGCCGACCGGACGGCTCGGTGAGCCATCTCGACCTTGGGTCGTTCGTCTTCACCCGGGAGCCGTACGGACCGGCCGAGGTGGTTCCGGGAGGGGTCGACCCCGAGGGCTGGCGCGGAGTCTGATGTTTCACGTGAAACGTGGCAGCCCCCGTTTCACGTGAAACCTTCCACGGCCCCCGGGGCGACCGGCCCAGCGTCCCCGGGGGTCAGAGGGCTTTCTTGAAGCCCAGGTGGGACGCCTCGAAACCCAGCCGCTCATAGAAGCGGTGGGCGTCGATCCGCGTGGCATCCGAGGTGAGCTGGACCAACTGGCAGCCCAAGTGCTGCGATTGCTCGACGGCCCACTCGATGAGCCGGGTGCCGAGGCCGCCGCCGCGCTCATCGGCGTGGATGCGGACGCCCTCGATGATGGAGCGGGTGGCCCCGCGCCGGGACAGGCCCGGAATGACGGTCAGCTGGAGTGTGCCGACGACCCGGTCGTCGCGGACGGCCACGACCAGGTGCTGATGGGGGTCGCCGGCCAGCCGCTCGAAGGCGGCGAGGTACGGGGTCAGGTCGCCGGGCGACTCCCGCTGGGCGCCCAGCGGGTCGTCGGCGAGCATCGCCACGATCGCCGGGATGTCCTGGGCCGTCGCGGGCCTTATCTCAAGATCGCTCATGGCCCGGAGACTACGCCGGGGAAAGCTCCGCCGGGGAGGGCTGGGCGGGGACGCGGAGTTGCTCGACGGCCCTGACCAGGGGGGCGAGCTCCGGGTTCCGCGCGGCCTCGTCGAGTGCCTCGCGCAGGGCGCGGTCGTTGGTGGGCCGGGCCGCCGCGAGCAGCTCCTGGCCGGCCTCCGTGACGTCCGTGTAGATCCCGCGCCGGTCGGTGTCGCAGAGATAGCGGGTCAGCAGGCCGCGGTCCTCCAGGCGCGTGACCAGCCGGGTGGTGGCGGACTGGCTGAGGACGACGGCGTCGGCGACCTGCTTCATCTGGAGATGACCGCCCGGGCCGCTGTGCTGGCGGCCGAGGACGTCCAGCAGCGAGTACTCGCGCACGCTCAGCTCGTGCCCCGACTGCAGGGCCCGCTCGATATGGGCCTCGATCCTGCCGTGCAGCAGCGAGAGGGCGCACCAGCCCTGCGAGAGGGCGGTGAGTGCGGGGTCCGTCGCGGTCATGCGTCTGTCCTCCGTCCGGAGCGGCTTGAGACCAGGATAGGCCACGACTGCAATAGCCCGCGATTGCAATTAACCCGCGTCTGCAATTATTGTGTACGCTCGTAAGGCGCTCGCGCAATCTCCTGGAAGGCTGACCATCCCATGCCACTCGCGCTCCTAGCCCTGGCCATCGGGGCGTTCGGTATCGGCACCACCGAATTCGTGATCATGGGGCTGCTCCCGGAAGTGGCCGACACCTACGGCGTGACCATCCCCATGGCCGGTTACCTGGTGACCGGCTACGCGCTGGGCGTCGTCCTCGGCGCCCCGCTGATGACCGTCCTGGGCACCCGGATCTCCCGCAAGCGCATGCTGATGCTGCTGATGGGCTTCTTCATCGTCGGCAACGTGCTCTCCGCCGTCGCGCCCGTCTTCGGGCTGATGCTGGCCGGGCGGATCGTCGCCTCGCTCGCGCACGGCGCGTTCTTCGGTATCGGCTCGGTCGTCGCTGCCGATCTCGTAGCCCCCGAGAAGAAGGCCGGGGCCATCGCGATGATGTTCACCGGTCTCACCGTCGCCAACGTCATCGGTGTCCCGCTGGGCACCCTGGTCGGCCAGCAGATCGGCTGGCGCACCACGTTCTTCGTCGTGGCCGCGCTCGGTGTGGTCGGCCTCCTGGGCGTCGCCAAGCTCGTCCCCGACATGCCGAAGGCCGAGGGCGTCCGGCTGCGCCACGAGATCGCCGCGTTCCGCAACGTCCATGTCCTGCTCGCCATGGCGATGACCGTGCTCGGCTTCGGCGGCGTCTTCGCCGCGATCACCTACATCACCCCGATGATGACCCACGTCACCGGCTACGCCGACGGCTCCGTCACCTGGCTGCTCGTCCTCTTCGGCCTCGGCATGGTCGCCGGGAACCTGATCGGCGGCCGGTTCGCCGACCGGGCCCTGATGCCGATGCTCTACGCGTCGCTGAGCGGCCTCGCCGTCGTGCTGGCCCTGTTCACCCTCACGGCCCACGACAAGGCGGCCTCGGCCGTCACCGTCTTCCTGATCGGCGCGCTCGGCTTCGCGACCGTACCGCCGCTGCAGAAGCGGGTCCTGGACCAGGCCGCGGGTGCGCCCACCCTCGCCTCCGCCGTGAACATCGGCGCCTTCAACCTCGGCAACGCGCTCTCCGCCTGGCTCGGCGGGATCGTGATCGCCGCCGGACTCGGCTACACCGCCCCGAACTGGGTCGGCGCCGCGCTCGCCGCCTCGGCGCTCGTCCTCGCCCTCGTCTCCAGCGCCCTGGAGAGGCGTACGGGCACCGGCGGCCGGATCGTCACGGGCAGCGCGCCCGAGCCGGCCCGCGCCACCGCGGCGCACCACTGACCACCCCCGCGGCAACCGGCCCCCCGGCCGGCCGCTCCACCGCACGCACCAAGGAGTCACCCCCGATGAGCACCACCACCGCCGTAGCCCCGCTCACCATCCAGGACGCCGAAGCCCTCGTGGAGGCGGCGCGTGCCGCGGCCGAGGAGGCGGGGGCCACCGTCGCCGTCACCGTCCTGGACGCGGGCGGCCATCTGCTGGCCTTCCGCCGCGACGACCGCGCCGTCCTGATCGCGGGCGAGACCAGCACCCGCAAGGCGTACACCGCGCTCCAGCTCGGCACGGCCACCGCCGACCTCGTCGACGCGGTCCAGCCCGGTGGGCTCTTCCACACCCTGCCGACCGCGCTCGACCGCCCGCTGCTCTTCATCGCGGGCGGCGTCCCCGTTCACCGTGACGGCCGCCTGATCGGGGCCGTCGGTGTGGGCGGCGGTTCCCCCGAGCAGGACCACGGCTTCGCCACGCAGGCCGTCCAGCGGCTGGTCTGAAGCCCTGCCGGCCCCATCGCCGTACGGAGAGGCCCCTCGCCTATCTCCGTACGGCGGACGTGCGTCAGCCCGCGGCGACCGTCAGGGGGGCGAAGCGACGGGTCCAGTCGCCGGGCAGGCCGGGGATGCCCCGGGTCATGACCGCGTTGAAGAAGGGGAGCGGTTCCAGCCCGTTCGCCTTCAGCCAGTTGAGCAGTTCCTCGTGGCGTACGTCGACATCGGTGCGCAGCGGCCGGTCCGTCCCCGCGGCGAGGGAGGCCACCAGCGCCTTCGCGGTCTCGGTGTCACGGGCGATCAGGGGGCCCACGACGTGGGTCTCCATGTTCGGCCAGAGCGCCGCGTAGCCGATGAGGCCCCCGGAGTCCTCGGCGACCCGCAGCTGGTCCGCGAAGGCGGGCAGCCTGGTGATCACATGCGTCCGGTCGCGGCCGAAGACCTCGGCGTCCAGGCGCAGCAGCGCGGGCAGGTCCTCCGCCGTCGCCGGGCGGGTCGCCACGGTGGGGGCGGGGCCCGACGGGCGGAAGTGGCCGCGGACCATCTCGGCGCGGCCGGTGGTCTCGAAGCCCAGCTGTTCGTAGAGTGGTTGTCCGGACGCCGTGGCGTGCAGGGTGACCGGCCGGTCGCCCAGCTCCCCCAGCACGTGCCGCATCAGGCGGCGCCCCACGCCCTGCCGTGCGTACTTCTCGGCCACCAGGACCATTCCGATGGCTGCGAGATCCTCGTACGAGGTGACCACACACGCGGTGACCAGCCCTTTGCCGTCCGGGTCGTCGAGGCCGTAGCCGGTTCCCGCGGTGAGCAGCAGTCCCCATTTGTGTTCCTCGCGTGCCCAGCCCCGGTTCTCGGAGAGGTCGGCGCAGGAAACGAGGTCGTCAATGGTCAGGCGGCGGATCGGGAGCTCGTCGAGCGGTGAGGGCATGGAGATCAGGCTGTCCGATGAACCCATGCTCCGTCCACCGTTTTGCGCATACAGCACGTTGCTTTCGGCCACGCTCTGTCAGCCTTCGTCCTGGATGTTTCACGTGAAACATGAACCGGGGAGCAGGTGCGTGGTTTCACGTGAAACATCGACGACTCCGCCACGCACACCTACTCCGGAGGCGGCCTACGTGAGGCCTACGCGCTGGCACAGGTCGCACGAGCCTAACGGGAAAGCCGGTTCGGATACCCGGTATTCCTGCTATGTGGCCCCGTACCCGCCGCGAAGCTGACATGCTCCGGTACGGGAGT
Source organism: Streptomyces sp. NPDC005878 (assembly GCF_040629815.1). Taxonomy (NCBI): domain Bacteria; kingdom Bacillati; phylum Actinomycetota; class Actinomycetes; order Kitasatosporales; family Streptomycetaceae; genus Streptomyces; species Streptomyces sp. NPDC005878. Next base: position 178,037 of record NZ_JBEXWK010000010.1, on the reverse strand, counting down.
GACGGAACTCCCGGACGTCGGCAACTGCGGCCAGAGGTTCGAGGCGAGACACAAGGATGAACGCTCCGACCAACACGTCGACCGACGCTGTGCTGATACGCCGCACTCTCGCGGAGATCGCACCCTTAGCGGACAAGGTCACGTCGTACTTCTACGCTCTGCTCTTCATAGGCGACCCGGAGCTGCGCACGCTCTTCCCGGCAGCGATGGACGCCCAGCGGGACCGGTTGCTCAAGGCGCTGCTCACGGCCGCCGAGCATCTGGAGAACACCGCCGCACTCACTGAATATCTTCGCCAGCTGGGCCGGGGCCACCGTAAGTACGGCACCCGGCCCGAGCATTACCCGGCCGTCGGAGAGGCGCTGATCGGGGCGCTGGCCCGGTACGCCGGGACCACCTGGGACGAGGCGGCCCAGGCCGCCTGGGTCCGGGCGTACACGACGATGTCGCAGATCATGATCGACGCGGCGGACGCGGACGAGCAGCTCCAGCCGGCCTGGTGGTACGCCGAGGTCGTCTCGCACGACCTGCGGACCCCGGACATCGCGGTGGTCACCCTCCGCCCCGACCAGCCGTACCCCTTCCTGGCCGGGCAGTACACGACGCTGGAGACGCCCTGGTGGCCGCGGATCTGGCGGCATTACTCGCTGGCCTCCGCGCCCCGCACCGACGGACTGCTGTCGCTGCACGTCAAGGCGGTTCCGGCGGGCTGGGTCTCCGGCGCTCTGGTCCATCGCGCGCGTCCCGGGGACACCCTGCGTCTGGGGCCGCCCGCCGGGTCGATGGTGGTCGACCACAGCACCGACAACGGCCTGCTCTGCCTCGGTGGCGGCACCGGCATAGCGCCCATCAAGGCGCTGGTCGAGGACGTCGCCCGGTACGGCGAGCGGCGCCCCGTCGAGGTCTTCTACGGAGCCCGCAGCAACCACGACCTCTACGACATCGACACCCTGATGCGGCTCCAGCAGACGCACTCCTGGCTGTCGGTACGGCCGGTGGTCTCGGGCGGCCCGGGCCGGGGACCCGACGGGCGGCTTCCGGACGCGGTGCGTGAGTACGGGCCGTGGACGTCGTACGACGCCTATGTCTCCGGCCCGCCGGGGATGATCCGCAGCGGGGTCACCACGCTCCGGGACATCGGGATCCCCTCGGACCGCATCCGGTACGACTCCGTCGAGGAGCTGGTCGAGGCGAACCACTGAGGCGTGCCGCGCCCGGCGGGGGATCAGCCCAGGTCGGGCGCGTGCATCGCGCGGACGCCCTCGATGTTGCCGTCCAGGTAGTGCCGCAGCGACAGCGGCACGAGGTGGACAGAGGCGATGCCGACGCGGGTGAACGGGATCCGGACGATCTCGTACTCCCCGCAGGGCTCCTCCACCTCCGGGCCGTGCCGCAGTGTTGTGTCCATGGATTCGAGCCGGCAGACGAAGAAGTGCTGCACCTTCACGCCGGTCGCGCCGCCGTCGGCGCCGATGTGCTCGACGGTGTCGACGAAACAGGGCACCACGTCGGTGATCTTCGCGCCGAGTTCCTCGTGCACCTCGCGGTGCAGGGCCTCGACGACGGTGGAGTCCTCCGGCTCGACGCCGCCACCGGGGGTGAGCCAGTAGGGATCCATGCCGGGCTTGGTGCGCTTGATCAGGATCAGGTCGTCGCCGTCCAGCAGGACGGCTCGTGCGGTGCGCTTGACCACGGGTCGGACGGTCATGGGAGGAATGTGGCCCGTGGCGGCGGCCCCGAAACTTCACTCAGCTCCAGTCGACCGCGGCGCGCAGCAGCCACTCCCGCGACCGCGCGATGTGCGGCAGGGCCAGCGTGCCGGTGCGCACCGCCAGGAAGTAGGTCCGCAGCGGTGGTACCGGCGGGTCGAGCAGGGCCACGAGCTCCCCGCGCTCCAGCGTCCCCTCGCACAGGTAGCGCGGCAGCACGGCCAGGCCGGCACCGGCGGTCACCGTCTCCATGACCGCCCGCAGATCGGGCGCGATCACCGTGCCCGCCGCCGCCGGTTTGGTGTCGAAGACCGCGGCCCAGTAGCGCGAGACGAACGGGAGCGACTCGTGCACCTCCACCACCGGAATGTGCTCCAGTACGCCGGGGCCCCCGCGCCGCAGCGCCCCCGGCGCGACCCGCGAGGCCCAGCGCACCCCGGCGACCAGTACGTGCTCCTCGTCGCAGAGTGGGGTCGCGCAGAGCAGCCGCCCGCGCGGCCGGGCGGTGGCGATCGCCAGGTCGTGGTGGCCCGCGGCCAGACCCTCCAGGGTCTCCTCGGCATTGCCGAAGGAGGCCCGCAGGGCGATCCCCTGCGGGATGAGCGAGGTCAGGGTGGGCAGAGCGCGCAGCGAGGTGAACTCGGGGGGCCCGGCGAGGTGCAGGGTGCGTACACCCGACTCCTCGTACGAGCCGGACTCCGCTATCTCGACCAGGGCGTCCAGATGCGGGGCGGCCCGCTGGGCCAGCTCGTCGCCGACGGTCGTCGGTGTCACTCCGCGCGCCTGGCGCAGGAACAGCGGCCGCCCCAACTGCCGCTCCAGGGTGCGGATCTGGCTGGTCACGGCGGGCTGGGAGAGGCCGAGCAGGGCGGCGGCGCGGGTGAAGGAGCCCGCGCGGTGCACCGTGACGAACGTCCGCAGCAGGGCGAGGTCCATGCGTGCCCTCCCGTCCGGAACCGCCTCACGACATCCCCCGCCGGACACAACTATAAATATGTCGATAGGTCTCTGTCGCTACCGTGATTGGACACTGACACAGAGTCAACTAGCCTTGGTCACACGGTTCTTGGCCAGGAACCGAGGGCGGTCCGAACCACGAGGGGGGAGGCTCGGACCGCCCGCCTCATGCCCCGGCGGCCTCGTCCAGCGCCCGCCCTACGTCCGCCACGAGGTCCGCGGTGTCCTCGGCCCCGGCCGAGAAGCGGATGAAGCCCTCCGCGACCTTGTCACCGCCCCAGCGCCCGCGCCGCTCGGCCGTGGAGCGCACCCCGCCGAAGCTCGTGGCGTCGTCCACCAGCCGCAGCGCCGCCAGGAACCGCTCCGCGTGGGCGCGGTCGGGCAGGTCGAAGGAGACGACACAGCCGAAGCGGCGCATCTGCGCGGCCGCCTGCCGGTGCGCGGGGTCGGACGGCAGCCCGGGGTGGCGCACCCCGCTCACCTCGGGGCGCCGCGACAGCGCCTCGGCGACGGCCAGCGCGTTCGCCGACTGCCGGTCCGCGCGCAGCTGGAGCGTGGCCAGCGAGCGGTGCGCCAGCCAGGCCTCCATCGGGCCGGGGATCGCCCCGACGACCTTGCGCCATCCGCGGACGCGCGCCGCGAGCTCCGGGTCCCGGCAGACCACGTAGCCGAGCAGCAGATCGCCGTGGCCGGTGAGGCCCTTGGTGCCGCTGGCCACCGCGAAGTCCGCGCCGAGTTCCAGCGGGCGCTGGCCGAGCGGGGTCGCCAGCGTGTTGTCGACCGCGACCAGCGCGCCCGTGTCGTGGGCGGCCCGTGCCAGGCGCCGGATGTCGCAGACGTCCAGGCCCGGATTGGAGGGCGTCTCGATCCACAGGAGCGCGGCCCCGTCCAGGACACCGAGCTGGGCGTCACCGGCGGTCGGCGCGCCGCGCACCTCGACCCCGTACGCCGCGAGCTGCTCGCGCACCAGGGGCAGCGCCTGGTAGCCGTCGTCCGGCAGGACCACGGCGTCGCCCACGCGCGCGTGGGAGAGCAGCACCGCCGAGATCGCGGCCATGCCGGAGGCGAAGACGATGGCCTCGGCGGGCACGTCGGGGGACTCCAGCTCCGCGAGGGCGCGCTCCAGATGGGTCCACGTCGGATTGGTGTCGCGGCCGTAGGTGTAGGGGCCCACGGCCTCGCCCGGCAGGTGGAAGTGCGCGGCGAACACCGGTCCCGGCAGCGACGGTTCGTACGCCACGGGGTCCGGGAGCCCGGCCCGTACCGCTCTGGTGCCGTCCCCCGGCGCCTGGGGAGGGTTCACCCCGGAGGTCATCCGCGTTCCCCTCAGTCCTCGTCGTCCGGCAGGGCGATGTGCAGGGCCCAGGACACGATCGAGATGATCAGGCCGCCCAGGAGAGCGGTCCAGAAGCCCTCGACGTGGAAGCTGAGGTCGAGCTTCCCGGCCAGCCACGAGGTGAGCAGCAGCATCAGCGCGTTGACCACAAGGGTGAACAGGCCGAGCGTGAGGATGAACAGCGGGAGGGAAAGGAGCTTCACCACCGGCTTGACGACGAAGTTCACCACGCCGAAGAGCAGGGCGACCAGGATCAGCGTCAGCGCCTTCTTGCCGGTGCTGTCCCCGGTGAGGGTGATGTCGTGCAGTAGCCAGATGGCCACGGCCAGGGCCGCCGCGTTGGCGAGCGTCTTGACTACGAAATTCTTCATGTGTCTGATCGTGGCAGACATGATCGGTACCAGTGCAGGGGCGGACGCGATGAAGCATTTCCGGCTTGACGAACTCGAGGCGGAGCGCGCCGCGAACGACGGCGCGTACCTGCAGTTTCTGCGGGAGAGGAACATGTCGGCAGGGCTCTACGCGCTGGACGCGGGCGACCAGGACCCGCAGAAGCCGCATGCCCAGGACGAGATCTACTTCGTGGTGAGCGGCCGGGCGTCCGTCACGGTCGGCCTGGAGACCACCGAGGTGGCGCGGGGCAGCGTCGTCTACGTGCCGGCCGGAGTCGCCCACCGGTTCCACCACATCGCCGAGGACCTGCGGGTCCTGGTCGTGTTCTCTCCGCCTGAGAGCTGAGGGCCGACCCCGGGTCTCCCTAGGGGTCCGGTCAGGGGAGAGCAAGGGCTGCGACGGCCCCGTTCGGCACCCCCGCGCCCCTAGCATCGAGAGTGTCGGAGGCAGCGGCCCGAGACTCCAGGAGATTCACGAGCACGGAAGAGGTACGGACGATGGCGGCACGGGAGATATTCGCGGGGATGCCCTGGTGGGTGAAGTGGGTCGCCGTGCCCGTCATCGCCCTGGTCGTGTTCGGCGGTCTGATCGCCAGCGTGGTCGGCTTCCTGTTCTCACTGCTCTTCAAGGTCCTGGTCTTCGTGGCCCTGGTCGGCGGTCTCATCTACGTCGTCCGGCGGTTCATGTCCTCCACGTCCTCGCGCGGCGACTGGTAGAAGGCGGCGCGCGTGCGGGACGGGTGCGGTCCCGCGACGGCACGGCACTCGTACAGAACGTCACGGGATTAGCCCGGCTGAGGGACGTCGAAGCCAAACCCCTCATGGCGCCGGAGGCGGCCGTTAAGGTGAAAACCTCTGCTGCCTCGGGCGGGCTCCTTGCCCGTCAGCACGCCTGGGGGTGACCTGTGGCCACGGCTGCGAACGCCGGTGTCCCTACCCTGATCGGTTCGGTCCAGCGGGCGCTGCGCCTGCTGGAGGCCGTGGGAGCCCATGCGGACGGCGCTCCTGCCAAACAGCTGGCCCGGGAGGCCGGGCTGCCGCTCCCCACCGCCTACCACCTGCTGCGCACCCTCACCCACGAGGGCTATCTGCGCCGGGAGAACGGTGTGTTCGTCTTCGGTGAGGCGGCCGAGCGGCTGGCGAGCGGCGGAGCCCAGCAGAATCGTCGCACCAAGATCAGCCGGTCTCTGGCGGAGTGGCGGGATGCCATCGGGGTCCCGGTCTACTTCGCGGTCTACCGCGAGGGGGAGATCGAGATCGCCGGAGTGGCCGACACGCCGTCGGCCCCGGCCGTGGAGGAGTGGGCCGACTTCCGCGAGACGGGACACGCGCACGCCATCGGCCAGTGCCTGCTCGGCCAGCTGGACGAGAAGGCCCGCGAGGACCACCTGGACCGACACCCCGTCCGCTCGATCACGCCCTACTCCGTACGGGACCGACGCGCCCTGCTGGACCGCCTCGCGGCTACGGAGCGTAGGCAACCGGTGGTCGAAAGACAGGAGTATGCCCTCGGCACAGTCTGTGCCGCGATCCCCATCACGGCGGGGTCCCTGGCCGCCACGATGGCCATCTCCCTACCGCTTCACCAGCAAGAACGACTCATTCCAGCCATCGAGCAGCTCCGCGGCGAAGTGGGTCGCCTGCTCAGTTCCCTCGCGTTCTCTATCAGTATCTGAAAACTCACTCCTTGTGATCTCGTAGTGCTTCCAGCACGATGGCGTCACGAGGGCCAGGACGGTCATTACTGGCCATTTCAGCTACAGCGGGGTAGACGATGCGTGAGGTCCTGGCAGAGGTCATGATGAGCTTCCTCGTCTCCGAGGAGCTCTCCTTCAGGATCCCGGTGGAACTCACCTACCGCGCCGACGATCCGTACGCGGTCCGTATGACCTTCCACCTCCCCGGCGACGAACCCGTGACGTGGACGTTCGGGCGGGAACTCCTGCTGGACGGCATCAACAGCCCCACCGGTGACGGCGATGTGCACATCGCGCCCGCGAGGGCCGAGGAGCTCCGCGATGTCCACATCCGCCTCCAGGTGGGCGGCGAACAGGCGAGCTTCCGGGCCGGGGCCGGTCCGCTGGTGGCCTTCCTCGACCGCACCGACAAACTCGTCCCGCTCGGACAGGAGCGCGCACTCGGCGACTTCGACGGGCATCTGGACGAGGCGCTGGGACGGATCCTGGCCGAGGAGCAGAACGCGGGCTGAGCTCCCCGCATTTGACGCCCGGGCCTACTTCTTTCGCCGTCGGCCCCGGCCGCCCCGCCCCGCTCCCCGGGTGGCCGCGGCCGGACGGTCGGCGGAGACCACCAGCGCCGCGAGGGCGGTCGTCACCGGAACCGACGCCACCAGACCGATCGAGCCCACCAGCGTCCGGACGATCTCCTCCGCGACCAGTTCACTGTTGGCCACCGTCCCCACGCTGCTCTGCGCGATCGAGAACAGCAGCAGCAGCGGCAGCGCCGCACCCGCGTACGCCAGGACCAGGGTGTTGACCACCGACGCGATGTGGTCGCGCCCGATCCGGATGGCGGCCCTGTACAGCCCGCGCGGGCCCATGCCCGGGTTGGCCTCGTGCAGCTCCCACACCGCCGACGTCTGGGTGACCGTGACATCGTCGAGCACCCCGAGCGAGCCGATGATCACGCCGGCCAGCAGCAGACCCGACATGTCGATGTCCGGATAGAGCCCGTGGATCAGGCCGGTGTTGTCGTCGGTGTTGCCCGTCAGCGAGGCCCAGCCGATGAAGAGCGACCCCAGCAGCCCGATCAGGACGAGCGAGACCAGCGTGCCGAGCACGGCGACCGAGGTACGCGCCGAGAGGCCGTGGCACATGTACAGCGCGATCAGCATGATCGCGCTCGACCCGACCACCGCGACCAGCAGCGGATTGGAGCCCTGGAGGATCGCCGGGAGGATGAACAGCGTCAGCACGGCGAACGAGACGATCAGCGCGACGAGCGCCATCACCCCGCGCAGCCGGCCGACGGCCACCACGACGAGCGCGAAGATGCCCGCCAGCAGCGCCATCGGGAACCGCCGGTTCACATCGGTCACCGAGTACTGGAGGTCGTGCGGGGCGTCGGGGGCGTACGCGACGATCACGCCCTGCCCCTTGTGGAGTTGGCGCGGGGCGTCCGGCTGCACGATCTCGGTGAAGGTACGGCCCTTCTCCTTGCCGCTGGTGACCTCGATGGTCGCCTTGGCGCACTGGCCCTGCCGGGCGCGTCGGCCACCGGAGGGCGAGGCGTCGCCGGGCGGCGGGGCCTGACCCGCGTTGACCGACCGGCAGTCGAGCTTCTGGAGGGCGACGACCTTGGCCTGTTGTGTCTGGCGGTCGAAGCCGACTCCGGTGCGCTGATGGGCGGGGGTACCACCGGGCCACAGCACCGCCAGGCCCACGAGCACCGCGATCGAGAACGGGATCAGCACGGCGGCGATCACCTTGCGCAGATGCTGGGAGACGGGCGTCGCGGGACCGTGGCTGTGCGTGTGCCCATGGCCCTGACCGGGCGGGTGGCCGTGGGAGCCTTCGGGGTGCTGCTCTGCTGACGTCACCGCCCGATCATCGCAACAACGGCGGGGCCCCTCTGTTCAGCGCGCTGGGGATGACGCTAGCGTGGTGGCACCTTTGCACACGCGGGAGCTCGGAGCACCGGGCTGAGAGGGCGCTGAAAGCCGTACGAACCGTACGGAAGCGGCTGCGCCGACCGCCGAACCTGTTACCGGGTAATGCCGGCGTAGGGAGTAGGTCTCATGACCATTCAGGACGCACGCACGCCTGCCTCGAACCAGAACGAGGCTGGGAAGTCCATCGGCTGGCACAAGGGTTACGTCGAGGGCTCGCGCCCCGACCTCCGCGTGCCGGTGCGCCAGGTGCACCTCACCAACGGCAAGGACGTCACGCTGTATGACACGTCCGGGCCGTACACCGACCCGAACATCGAGACGGACGTCCGCCGCGGCCTCGCCCCGCTCCGCGAGAACTGGATCATCGCGCGCGGCGACACCGAGGAGTACGCGGGCCGGCCCGTCCGCCCCGAGGACGACGGCCTCAAGCACACCTCCCCGCGCGGCGGCCTGAAGAACCTCGACGCGGTGTTCCCCGGCCGCCCGCGCCAGCCGCGCCGGGGCCGCGGCGGTCAGGCCGTCACCCAGCTCGCCTACGCCCGCAGGGGCGAGATCACCCCGGAGATGGAGTACGTCGCGATCCGCGAGAACGTCTCCCCCGAGGTCGTCCGCGAGGAGATCGCGGCCGGGCGGGCGGTGCTCCCCGCCAACGTCAACCACCCCGAGATCGAGCCGATGATCATCGGCAAGCGATTCCTGGTGAAGGTCAACGCCAACATCGGCAACTCCGCCGTGACCTCCTCCATCGAGGAGGAGGTGGACAAGATGACCTGGGCCACCCGCTGGGGCGCCGACACCGTCATGGACCTCTCCACCGGCCGCAACATCCACACCACCCGTGAGTGGGTGCTGCGCAACTCCCCCGTTCCCATCGGCACGGTGCCGCTCTATCAGGCGCTGGAGAAGGTCGACGGCCGCGCCGAGGAGCTGACCTGGGAGATCTACAAGGACACGGTCATCGAGCAGGCCGAGCAGGGCGTCGACTACATGACGGTCCACGCCGGTGTGCTCCTGCGGTACGTCCCCCTCACCGCCCGCCGCAAGACCGGCATCGTCTCGCGCGGCGGCTCGATCATGGCGGCGTGGTGCCTGGCGCACCACAAGGAGTCGTTCCTGTACGAGAACTTCGAGGAGCTCTGCGAGATCCTCGCGGCGTACGACGTCACGTACTCCCTGGGCGACGGTCTGCGTCCGGGCTCCATCGCGGACGCCAACGACGAGGCGCAGTTCGCCGAGCTGCGCACCCTCGGTGAGCTCAACACGATCGCCAAGCGCCACAACGTCCAGACGATGATCGAGGGCCCGGGCCACGTCCCGATGCACAAGATCAAGGAGAACATCGACCTCCAGCAGGAGATCTGCGAAGAGGCGCCGTTCTACACGCTGGGCCCGCTGACCACGGACGTCGCCCCCGCGTACGACCACATCACCTCGGGCATCGGTGCCGCGATGATCGCCTGGTGGGGCACCGCGATGCTCTGCTACGTCACGCCCAAGGAGCACCTGGGCCTGCCCAACCGCGACGACGTGAAGACGGGCGTCATCACCTACAAGATCGCGGCCCACGCGGCCGACCTCGCCAAGGGGCACCCGGGCGCGCAGGACTGGGACGACGCGCTCTCCGACGCCCGCTTCGAGTTCCGCTGGGAAGACCAGTTCAACCTGGCTCTCGACCCGGACACGGCGCGGGAGTTCCACGACGAGACGCTGCCCGCCGAGCCGGCGAAGACCGCGCACTTCTGCTCGATGTGCGGGCCGAAGTTCTGCTCGATGAAGATCTCGCAGGACATCCGGCGCGAGCACGGCGGCGATCTGGCGGCGGGGGACATCGAGGCCGGAATGGCGGAGAAGTCCGCGGAGTTCGCGGCGGCGGGCAACCGCGTGTATCTGCCGATCGCTGACTGACGTACCCAGCCCGACGTTTCACGTGAAACACGGACCCGTCCGGGAGCTGTGTTTCACGTGAAACATGCGTGCGGTGGCGCTGTCGTGCGGCCACAGCCCTCCGTGTGACCCGGGAGTCGCCCGCGGCCGTGGTTTCACGTGAAACGAACGGGGCGCCGAAGTCCCGTTGGTTTCACGTGAAACACCGCATCGCGAAGTCGCCTACTCCGGCTGGTGTTCGGGGCCCCCGAAGTCGGGACTGGTGAAGTCCGGGCTGGTGAAACTGGGCCGGGTCCCCGTGGACGGATCGCTCGGGCTGTCGAAGTCGGGCCGGCCGTAGCCGAGCGTGGGTATCCGGCCCGTGGTGCGGCGCGTCGACGCGCCCGGACCCGTGCCGGGGTCGGCCAGGGCCTCGCGCAGGAACGGGTAGATGCCCCGCTCCACCAGGGCGTGCCGCCATGCCTCGCGGGCCCGGGACACCTCCTGGGCTCGCTCGTCGCCCACCTCGCCCTCCTCGGGGTCGGCGATGACCTGGGTGGCACCGTTGCGGATCGCGGTGGTCAGGAGGCTGACCGCGGCGGCCAGTATCGCGGCGGCGGTGAGGGCGCCGAAGAACCATCCAGCGGTCAGTAAAGTGTCGGCGAACGCGGGCTGCGGGTCGAGCATCTTGAGGATGTAACCCACCAGCAGGAAGATCGCGGCGGCGGTCCCGGCGAGGACCGGCGCCAGCACCGCGACGACCGCGCCGACGCCCGCCCCCGAGGTGGAATCCGGGCTGTCGACCACCGGAGGCGTCATCACCGAACCGCGTTCCGAGGTGAGCGCCGGGGTGGAGGGCGCGCGCAGCTCCTCCCGCGCCCTGACGTAGTGGTCGTACTCGGCCGCCGCGGCAGCCGAGACGAGAGCACCGGCGTTGAGCACCATGGTGCGCAACTGCTCGGTGTTGAGCCGTACTCCCACGCCGGCCAGCTCAGGCCGGTCGGGCGCGGCGCGCAGTGCGTCGTCGAGGATCCGCTCGAACTCCGGGCGGTCCTCGGTCAGCAGGTGCGGAGCGCTGTTCATGTGCATCCCCCGATGCTCCGTAGGGCCGGAAAGCCCGCCTGATGAACGGGCAATCGGGCGGAAACGGAGGAGAGCCTGCTACGGATAAGCCGATGGTAGAGCGGTTACGGCACGGGGTGACAGGGTGTTTCCGAAATCACCTCGCGACCGCACGAGCCGGTGTTTTCCCGATTCCGACGTCAGTCATGCAGAGGCAACCGCACGACCAGCAGTTTTCCGGCCATGGTCACCCCGCCGTCCATCGCGATGGCGAGACCGTCGGCGTACACATGCGGACCTTCCACGACCGGACGGGAGTCTTCCTCGCCGTCCTCGGTGCCCACTTCGCCCAGGAGGTAGGGGATCGGACTGTGTCCGTGGACCACCCGCTGTCCGCCGTACGCCGAGAGCAGCTCGCGTGCGGCCTGCGGGCCGTCCTCGTCCCGGAAGGCGAAGCGCTTGGTGAACTTGCGGAACAGGTCCCAGCACTCGTCGGCGTCGTTGCGGGTGAGCAGCGCGTGCACGGTGTCGTTCACGGCTTCGATGGAGTCGCCGTAGTCCAGATACGCGGTGGTGTCGGAGTGCATCAGCAGATGCCCGTCCTCCTCCTCGATCGCGTCGAGGCGGGACATCCACTGCAGGTGGACGTCCTGGAGGCGGTCCATGTCGGCCTTCTGGCCGCCGTTGAGCAGCCAGGCGGCCTGGAACGTGGCCGTACCCGCACCGGAGTTGACCGGGGTGTCGCCGAAGCGCTTGGCGCCGATGAGCAGCAGTTCGTGGTTGCCCATGAGGGCCTTGCAGTAGCCGCCGGCGGCCGCGGCCTCGGCGGACAACCGCATCACCAGGTCGATGACGCCGATGCCGTCGGGACCGCGGTCGGTGAAGTCGCCGAGGAACCAGAGGCGGGCGTTGCCGGCGGCCCAGTTGCCGTCGACGTCGATCAGCCCCTGTTCGCGCAGGGCGGCCAGGAGTTCGTCGAGGTAGCCGTGGACGTCGCCCACGACGAAGAGCGGGCCGAGGCCGTCCGGCCGGGGAGCCGGAGCGGGGTCGCTCTCCACCCGGACCTGCACGGTGTCCCCCCGGTTGATCACCGGGAGGTCGCGTGCCGTCGGCGTGTAGCCCTCGGGCGGCTCGTCGTCCGGAAAGGCGTTCCCCGGGTGGATCTCCGCAGGGTACGTCTCCGCCGGGTTCACGGGCACAGGAGGGTGTGGTGGTGGAGGCAACTCCACGGGTGGGGGCGGCGGGGGGACCGGCGCGGACTGCGCGGGAGCCTGCGCGTACGGAGGCACCCGGAAGTCACGCAACGTCTCCGTCCGCTCGGGTCCCTGACCGGCCCCCTGAGTCATCGACCCCTCCACCACCGTCGCGCCGCCGTACACCGTGGGACCCCCCTGGTCGGGCGGGGATCCGTGGTGTCGTGCGCCCATCATAGGAATGCGGCTCGTGCTGTGTGACGCACCAGGGGTGGTGAATCCCGGCGCGGCACTGGTTCACCGGTGGTTATGTCCCCAATGTGTTGGTCTAGTCCTTGTCCGCATCACTGTCGGGGCTCCTGTCGGGCACGTTGGGGTCCTGGTTGAGTCCCCTGCGGGGTTCCGCGACGGGGGAGCGCGGGGGACTGACCGTCGTCCGCGGCGACCGGCGCTGCGACGACGTACGGACGATGAGTTCGGTCGGTATCACCTGCTCGATCGGGTGACCGTGGTCAATGCCTTCGATGGCGTCGATGAGCAGTTGGACCACGGCCGTGCCGATGCGCCGCGGTTTGAGCGAGAGGGTGGTGATGGGCGGTTCGGTGGTCGCGTACACGGTGGACTCGCTGCAGCAGACGAGCAGCAGGTCCTCGGGCACCCGCAGTCCGTATCTGCGGGCGGCCGCCAGCAGATCGGTGCCGTTGGGGTCGAACAGTCCGTACACGGCGTCGGGCCGGTCCGGGCGGGCGAGCAGCCGGTCGGCCGCGACGGCGCCCGCGCAGGGATCGTGGGCGGGGTAGGACTCGTAGACCGGGTCCTGCCCGACCCGCTCGCACCAGCGCAGATACGCCTCGGTGGAGAGCCGGGTATAGGTGTCGGTGGTGGTGCCGGTGAGGAGGCCGATCCGGCGGGCGCCGGCGTCGGCGAGATGGTCGAGCAGTTCGAGGACGGCGGCCTCGTGGTCGTTGTCGACCCAGGCGGTCACCGGCAGCGAACCCGCCGGACGGCCGTCGGAGACCACCGGAAGGCCCTGGCGGACCAGTTCGGTGACCACGGGGTCCTGGTCGGAGGGGTCGATCACGACGGTGCCGTCGAGAGCGACGTTCGACCAGACGTCCGCGGGGCTGCGGCGTGAGGTGGCGGGCAGGATGACGAGGGCGTACCCGCGCGCGAGTGCGGCGGATGTCGCTGCCCTCGCCATCTCGGCGAAATAGGCGAACTCGGTGAAGGTGAAAGGTTCATCCCCGTACGTCGTCACGGTCAGGCCGATGAGGCCCGACTTTCCGGTACGGAGCGTGCGGGCCGCTGCGGATGGGCGGTAGCCCAGCCGGTCTGCGACCTCGCGGACGTGGCGGCGGGTGGCGTCGGGGAGCCGGCCCTTGCCGTTGAGCGCGTCGGAGACGGTCGTGATGGAGACACCGGCGGCGGCGGCCACGTCCCGAATGCCCGCCCGCCCCAGCCGGCGACCGGTCGACCGGCTCACCTGGTGCTTCCCTGCTGCTGTCATGGCGAGCCGATAGTAGGGCGAGGGGAGACAGTTGGCCCGGGTGCATATGCACGCGTTGACAGGCACGTTTCTGCATGATCATTAGGGGCTAATGGCCTTGGTTTGCATGGAAGTTGGAGGTGGTGGCGTTCTGGTGGCGGTTGTCGACCGGTGGGCGGCTGGCGAATGCCCGATGTTTCGAAGAGGTCTCAACTCACCTGCACGAGGGATGCGCGCCACGGCGCGAGCCACCGGCGCACGGCTTCGCCAGGGAGCGCTCCCCCTCCCACGTGCTCACGTTTCCCCGGGTTCGGTGGAGGCGCCCGCCGGCAGCGGGAGGATGCCCACGGCTCTTCGCAGGGGCGCCGAATCCTCATAGGGTGAGCAGTATTCGTACGGACGGACCGGTCGAGGAGGACCTGCGGTGAGCGAGACGAGCCCCAAGCTGCGCGCCGAGCTGGACGGCATCCCCACCTACAAGCCGGGCAGGCCCGCGGCCGCCGGCGGTCCGGTCGCGTACAAGCTGTCCTCCAACGAGAACCCGTACCCGCCGCTGCCGGGTGTGATGGAGAGCGCCGTCGCCGCCGCCGGGAGCTTCAACCGCTACCCCGACATGGCGTGCACCGCTCTGATGAACGAGCTGGCCGACCGCTTCGGCGTGCCGCTCACGCACCTCGCCACCGGCACCGGCTCGGTCGGGGTCGCCCAGCAGCTGCTCCAGGCCACCTCCGGCCCCGGTGACGAGGTCATCTACGCCTGGCGCTCCTTCGAGGCGTACCCGATCATCACCCAGATCAGTGGAGCCACGTCCGTCCAGGTGCCGCTGACCTCCGGCGATGTCCACGACCTGGACGCCATGGCCGAGGCGGTGACCGACCGGACCCGGCTGATCTTCGTCTGCAACCCGAACAACCCGACCGGCACCGCGGTCCGCCGGGCGGAGCTGGAACGATTCCTCGACCGAGTGCCCTCCGACGTGCTGGTGGTCCTGGACGAGGCGTACAAGGAGTTCGTCCGCGACGTCGAGGTGCCGGACGGGCTGGAGATCTACCGCGACCGTCCGAACGTGGCGGTGCTGCGCACCTTCTCCAAGGCGTACGGGCTCGCCGGACTGCGGATCGGCTTCGCCGTCGCCCATGAGCCGGTGGCCGCGGCGCTGCGCAAGACGGCCGTCCCCTTCGGCGTCAGCCAGCTCGCCCAGGACGCGGCGGTCGCCTCCCTGCGCGCCGAGGACGAGCTGCTCGGCCGGGTGGGCTCGCTGGTCGGTGAGCGCGCCCGGGTATACGAGGGCCTGATTGGCCAGGGCTGGACCGTGCCCGAGACGCAGGCGAACTTCGTCTGGTTGCGCCTCGGTGAGCGGACGGTGGAGTTCGCTCAGGCCTGTGAGGCGGCGGGCGTGGTGGTCCGCCCGTTCGCGGGCGAGGGCGTGCGGGTCACGATCGGCGAGACCGAGGCCAACGACCTCTTCCTGAAGGTCGCCGAGGGCTTCCGCAAGGCGTACTAGGACTGCTGCGCGGGCCCGGCCGCGGCGCCGGGAGAGCCGCCCGCCGCGGATCCGGTCCGGGTGGTCTCCGAGGCCTGGGCCGGGTCCCGTGCAGGGTCCTGGAGGTGGTCCACCCGGATGCGGTCGCCGGTGCGGACCGTCGCGAGCAGCCGGGGATCCCCGTCGAGCCGGCCCACGATGTTGCACGCGCTCGCCAGACGGCATTCGTCACCGCGCGAGACCGGCGTCGGGCCGTACGGCAGCGCCAGTGCGCCGCCCTCGGTCCAGAACGCGACCGTGCCCGGCTCGACGACCTCGCGCGCGCCGGCCTCCAGCGCGGGGGAGAGCGGGGTCTCGAAGTAGACCTCCTCGCCCCAGGTGCGGGCGGTGGAGACGATCGGGAGGGCCCCCGCGAGCGCCGCGCTCGTGGGGGTGTCGTCGAGGGTGGCGGTGAGCTGCCCGCCGGGCCATGAGATCCGTATCCGCATGGGCTGAGATTCAACAAGATGTTGAAGTCGTCGGGAAGAGGCGTCTCACCAGGCGTCGCCGCGGCCCCCGCCCGCACAGGGGTACCCCCCGATTGAAGATCTCGGAAGCATGTGCGACATAATGCTTGTGAATGTGAACGCGTTCACAAGCGCGTCCCGCTTCGTCCCGTAATCGGTGGGATCAGAGGGGCAAAGCGCCGCTGTGATCACGGCGATGTAAGGAGATGACGTTGTGAATCTGGCTCTGGCGCCGGAAACACTGGCGCGATGGCAGTTCGGCATCACCACCGTCTACCACTTCCTCTTCGTCCCGCTCACGATCTCGCTCGCCGCGCTCACCGCGGGGCTGCAGACCGCGTGGGTGCGAACCGAGAACGAGAAGTACCTCAGGGCGACGAAGTTCTGGGGCAAGCTCTTCCTGATCAACATCGCGATGGGTGTCGTCACCGGCATCGTCCAGGAGTTCCAGTTCGGCATGAACTGGTCCGACTACTCGCGCTTCGTGGGTGACATCTTCGGCGCCCCCCTCGCCTTCGAGGCGCTCATCGCCTTCTTCTTCGAGTCGACCTTCATCGGGCTGTGGATCTTCGGCTGGGACAAGCTGCCGAAGAGGATCCACCTCGCCTGCATCTGGATGGTCTCGATCGGCACCATCCTCTCCTCGTACTTCATCCTGGCCGCCAACTCCTGGATGCAGCACCCGGTCGGCTACCGGATCAACAAGGCCACCGGGCGCGCGGAGCTCACCGACTTCTGGCACGTGCTGACGCAGGACACCACCCTGGTCGTCGTCTTCCACACGCTCACCGCGGCGTTCCTCACCGGTGGCGCGTTCATGGTCGGTGTCTCCGCCATCCACCTCCGCCGCAAGAAGCACATCCCGGTGATGCGCACCTCGCTGCGGCTCGGCCTGGTGACGCTGGTGGTGGGCGGACTGCTCACGGCCGTCAGCGGCGACCAGCTCGGCAAGGTCATGTTCAAGCAGCAGCCCATGAAGATGGCCGCGGCCGAGGCGCTCTGGGACGGGGAGAAGTCGGCGCCCTTTTCGATATTCGCCTACGGAGACGTGGCCAAGGGGCACAACAGCGTCGAGATCTCGGTCCCCGGCGTACTCTCCTTCCTCGCCGACAACAACTTCTCCTCGTACGTCCCCGGCATCAACGACGTGAACAAGCAGGAGCAGCAGAAGTACGGGCCCGGCGACTACCGGCCCAACATCCCCGTCACCTTCTGGGGCTTCCGCTGGATGATCGGCTTCGGGATGGCGTCCTTCGCCATCGGCGCCGTCGGCCTCTGGCTCACGCGCAGGAAGTTCCTGCTGGCACCCGGCCTGCGGACCGGTGACGACGAGGTCCCGCGTCTGGTCCTCTTCCGGAACAAGGCGCTCGGCACCCGGCTGACCGGCTGGTACTGGCTCATCGCCATCTGGACCCTCGGCTTCCCGCTGATCGCCAACTCCTGGGGCTGGATCTTCACCGAGATGGGCCGCCAGCCCTGGGTCGTCTACGGCGTGCTGCGCACCAGGGACGCCGTCTCCCCCGGTGTCTCCCAGGGCGAGGTCCTCACCTCGATGATCGTCTTCACCCTGCTCTACGCCGTGCTCGCGGTGATCGAGGTGCGGCTGCTCGTGAAGTACGTCAAGGCCGGACCGCCCGAGCTCACCGAGTCCGACCTCAACCCGCCCACCAGGATCGGCGGGGACGACCGCGACCCCGACCGGCCGATGGCCTTCTCGTACTGAGGCTGAGGAGACAGAGGCATGGAACTCCACGACGTCTGGTTCGTACTCATCGCCGTCCTGTGGACCGGCTACTTCTTCCTGGAGGGCTTCGACTTCGGAGTCGGCGTCCTCACCAAGCTGCTGGCCCGTGACCGTGCCGAGAAGCGGGTCCTGATCAACACGATCGGACCGGTCTGGGACGGCAACGAGGTCTGGCTGCTCACCGCCGGCGGCGCGACCTTCGCGGCCTTCCCCGAGTGGTACGCCACGCTCTTCTCGGGCTTCTATCTGCCGCTGCTGATCATCCTGGTCTGTCTGATCGTGCGCGGTGTGGGCTTCGAGTACCGGGCGAAGCGGCCCGAGGAGAAGTGGCAGCGCAACTGGGAGGAGGCCATCTTCTGGACCTCCCTCGTCCCGGCGTTCCTGTGGGGCGTGGCCTTCGGCAACATCGTGCGCGGGGTGAAGATCGACGCGCACAAGGAGTACGTGGGCACCTTCTGGGACCTGCTCAACGGGTACTCGATTCTCGGCGGTCTGGTGACGCTGTTCCTGTTCACATTCCACGGTTCGGTCTTCACCTCGCTGAAGACCGTCGGAGAGATCCGCGAGCGGTCGCGGGCGCTGGCACTGAAGCTGGGCCTGGTCACCGCCGTACTGGCGCTCGCCTTCCTGGTCTGGACGCAGGCATCGCGCGGTGACGCCAAGAGCCTGGTCGCGATGGTGATCGCGGTCGTGGCCCTGCTCGGGGCGATCGCGGCGATCCGGGCGGGCCGCGAGGGCTGGTCGTTCGCCCTGTCCGGGATCACGATCGCGGCGGCCGTGGCGATGCTCTTCCTGACGCTCTTCCCGAACGTCATGCCGTCGTCGCTGCACGACGAGTGGAGCCTCACGGTCTCCAACGCCTCGTCCAGTCCCTACACGCTGAAGATCATGACCTGGTGCGCGGGCATCGCCACTCCGGTGGTGCTGCTCTACCAGAGCTGGACGTACTGGGTCTTCCGCAAGCGGATCGGCACCCAGCACATCGCCGACGCGCACTGAGCCCGCACGGAGGGTGTGTTTCACGTGAAACACACCCTCTCCCCCGGCCCCCTGACCCTGCGAGGGGATGTTTCACGTGAAACCGATCGACCCGCGACTGTTCCGCTACGCCCGGGCCACCCGTCGCTTCCTCGCTGCCGTGGTCGCTCTCGGCCTGGTCGGCGCGGGCCTGGTCATCGCCCAGGCGATGCTCATCGCCGAGATCGTGGTGGGGGCGTTCCAGGACGGCCTCGGCGCCGGGGGGCTGCGGACGCCCCTGCTGCTGCTCGGGGCGGTGGCGGTCGGACGGGGGCTGGTGTCCTGGCTCACCGAACTCGCGGCCCACCGGGCCAGCGCGGCGGTCAAGTCGGAACTGCGCGGACGGCTGCTGGAGCGGGCCGCGCGGCTGGGGCCGGAGTGGCTGAGCGGGCAGCGGACCGGTTCGCTGGTCGCGCTCGCCACGCGCGGGGTGGACGCGCTCGACGACTACTTCGCGCGCTATCTGCCGCAGTTGGGGCTCGCCGTCGTGGTGCCCGTGGCGGTGCTGGCCAGGATCGTCACCGAGGACTGGGTGTCGGCGGCCACCATCGTCGTCACCCTGCCGCTCATCCCGCTCTTCATGGCGCTCATCGGCTGGGCGACCCAGGCCCGGACGGACCGCCAGTGGCGGCTCCTCTCCCGGCTCTCGGGGCACTTCCTGGACGTGGTCGCCGGGCTGCCGACGCTGAAGGTGTTCGGCCGCGCCAAGGCGCAGGCCGAGTCGATCCGGAAGATCACCTCCGAGTACCGCCTGGCCACGCTGAAGACCCTGCGGCTCGCGTTCCTGTCGTCGTTCGCCCTGGAACTCCTCGCGACGCTATCGGTGGCGCTGGTGGCCGTCGGCATCGGCATGCGCCTCGTCCACGGCGATATGGACCTCTACACCGGGCTGGTGATCCTGGTCCTCGCCCCCGAGGCGTATCTGCCGCTGCGGCAGGTGGGCGCGCAGTACCACGCGGCGGCCGAGGGGCTGGCCGCGGCAGAGGAGATCTTCGCGGTCCTGGAGACGCCGGTGCCCGAGGGCGGGACGGGAGCGGTGCCGCCCGGCCCGGTCCGGATCGAGGTGGACGGGGTGACGGTCCGCCACCCGGGGCGCGGTGAGCCGTCGTTGGCCGCTGCCACCCTGACGGTGGAGCCGGGCAGGACGGTGGCGCTGACCGGGCCGAGCGGGGTCGGGAAGTCGACCCTCCTCGGCGCGGTACTGGGGTTCGTGGCACCGGACGAGGGGCGGATCCGGATCTCCGGCACCGATCTGGACGCGCTGTCGCTGGAGCAATGGCGCGAGCGGGTCGCCTGGGTGCCGCAGCGGCCGCATCTCTTCGCCGGGACGATCGCGGAGAACGTACGCCTCGCACGACCGGACGCGGACGACGCGGCGGTACGGGACGCCCTGCGGGACGCGGGCGCGCTGGAGTTCGTCACCGCGCTGCCCGACGGCCCGGCCACCGAACTCGGCGAGGGCGGCGCGGGCCTCTCGGCCGGCCAGCGCCAGCGGCTGGCACTGGCCCGGGCGTTCCTCGCGGACCGGCCGGTGCTGCTGCTCGACGAGCCCACGGCCGCGCTGGACGGTGAGACCGAGGCGGGCATCGTCGACGCGGTACGGAGGCTGTCGGCGGGCCGCACCGTGCTGCTGGTGGTCCACCGCCCGGCCCTCCTCGCGCTCGCGGACAGCGTGGTGGAACTGCGGCCCCGCCCGGGCGGTGGAGCGGTGGCACGGGACGCGGCGGACGGACGGGGTGACGCGGCCGCTACGGCCCCCCGTATCGACGTCCCCGGCCCGGCTGCTGAGACTCCCGTCCCCGGTTCCTCGGCCCCGGCCGCCTCCCGGGACGTGCTCGCGCGGGTGCGCGCGGCCGCCGGGGGGCTGCGCGGGCGGCTCGTCCTGGCGCTGGTGCTGGGCGCCCTGGCCCTCGGGTCGGCCGTCGGCCTGATGGGCGTGTCCGGGTGGCTCATCTCGCGCGCCTCCGAGCAGCCGCCGGTGCTGTATCTGATGGTGGCCGTGACGGCGACCCGGGCGTTCGGCATCGGGCGCGCGGTGTTCCGCTACGCCGAGCGGCTGGTCTCGCACGACGCGGTCCTGCGGATGCTCGCCGAGGTGCGCGTCGCGGTGTACCGGGGCCTGGAGCGGATCGCCCCGGCGGGGCTGCGCTCCGCCCGGCGCGGCGATCTGCTGTCCCGGCTGGTGTCCGATGTGGACGAACTCCAGGACTACTGGCTGCGCTGGGCACTGCCCGCCGCCGTGGCCGCGGTGGTCTCCGTTGCCGGCGCCGGGTTCACCGCCTGGCTGCTGCCCGAGGCCGGGCTGGTGCTCGCGATCGGACTGCTGGTCGCCGGAGTGGCCGTGCCGATGGTCAGCGGCGCCTGCGCACGCCGCGCCGAGCGCCAACTCGCCTCCGCGCGGGGCCTCCTGGCCACGCGCGTGGCCGATCTGCTCACCGGGACCGGGGAGTTGACGGTGGCCGGCGCGCTCGGGCGCCGTACGCGGGAGGTGAAGGACGCCGACTCGGTGCTCACCCGGATCGCGTCGAGGACCGCTGCCGCCACCGCGCTGGGTGGCGGTCTCTCCGCGCTGACCTGCGGACTGACCGTGGTGGCCGCCGCTCTCGTCGGGGTGCAGGCGGTCGCCGCCGGACGGCTGGACGGGGTGCGGCTCGCCGTCGTGGTCCTGGTGCCGCTGGCCGCCTTCGAGGCCGTCAGCGGGCTGCCACTGGCCGTACAGGCGCGCCAGAGGGTCCGGCGGAGCGCGGAGCGGGTGTACGAGGTGCTGGACGCCCCCGTGCCGGTACGGGAGCCGGAGCGCCCGGCCACCGCACCCGCCTCACCCTTCCCCCTGGAGGTGCGGGCACTGGCCGCCCGCCACGAAGGACAGGCCCGGGACGCGCTGAGCGGCTTCACGCTGACGCTCACCCCGGGCAGGCGGGTCGCCGTCGTCGGCTCCTCCGGGTCCGGCAAGACCACCCTCGCCCAGGTGCTGCTGCGCTTCCTGGACGCGCGCGAGGGCACGTACCGGATCGGCGGGACGGACGCCTCGGCGCTCGCGGGCGACGACGTCCGTCGGCTGGTCGGCCTCTGCGCCCAGGACGCGCACATCTTCGACAGCTCCGTACGCGAGAACCTGCGCCTCGCCCGTACCGGCGCGGACGAGGACGCGATGCGCGACGCCCTGGCGGCGGCCCGGCTGCTCGACTGGGTGGACTCTCTGCCCGACGGCCTCGACACACTCGTCGGGGAGCACGGCGCCCGCCTCTCGGGCGGTCAGCGCCAGCGGCTCGCGCTGGCCCGTGCGCTCCTGGCCGACTTCCCGGTGCTCGTCCTGGACGAGCCCGCCGAGCACCTGGACCTGGCGACGGCCGACGCGCTCACGGCGGATCTGCTGCGGGCGACCGAGGGCCGCACCACGGTGCTGATCACCCACCGGCTGCGCGGCCTCGACGCCGTGGACGAGGTCGTGGTCCTCTCCGAGGGCCGGGTGGTGCAGCGCGGCCCGTACGACGCACTCGCCCTGGTCGACGGGGAGCTGCGGCGGATGCTGGAGCGTGAGCGCGCCGGCGACCTCCTCCAGGAGGCCCGCCCGGCCTGAGATTCCGTACACGGATCCGTGCCCCGTCCCGCCAGGACCGACTTTCCTCGCGAAAGGGGACTAACTAGGCTCAAGGGCATGCCAGTGCCGGATCCGAAGGACCCCCAGGACGCCAGCGCCATCGAGGACACCCCGAACACGTGGGACACCGAGCACACCGAGCACACAGGGGGCGCCGAGGACGCCGAGGACCGCGACGCGCTCGAAGCGGCGACCCTGGCCACCCGGAGCCTCCAGGGGCTGTCCACCGAGCTCACCGCGCGCGTGCCGCAACTGCTGGAGGCGATGCGTTCCGTCGGTACCGGCCTGGAACTGCGCTCCACCCTCGACCGGATCTGTGAGACGGCCGCCGAGCTGGCCGACGCCCGGTACGCGGCGATCGGCGTCGTCGACGAGACCGGCACGGGCCTCTCCGACTTCGTGACGTACGGCGTCGGCTTCGAGGAGGCCGCCGCCATCGGGCGCCGCCCCGACGGCCACCGGGGGCTGCTCGGCCGGCTGATCGAGCACCCCGAGCCGCTGCGGCTCAAGGACCTCTCCGCCCATCCGCACGCGGCCGGGTTCCCCGCGCACCACCCGCCCATGCGGTCGTTCCTCGGGGCGCCCATCCAGGTGCAGGGCGAGGTCTTCGGCAACCTCTACCTCGCCGAGAAGAGCGGCGGGGCCGACTTCAACGACTACGACCTGCACATGGTCCGGGTGCTGGCCACCGAGGCGGGGATCGCCATCGGCAACGCCCGGCTGTACGAGGCGGCCCGGCAGCGAGAACGCTGGATCGACGGATCGGTCGCCGTCACCACCGCCCTGCTCTCGGGGGGCGACGCGGACGACGCCCTGGAAGTCGTCGCCGAGCAGGCCCGCCACCTCGCGGACTCGGCGGCCGGAATCGTGCTGCTGCCCGCCGAGGAGGGCGGCCTGGAGATCGTCGCCGTCTCCACCGACGAACCCGGTCCGATGCTCGGCGTGGTGATCCCGCCGGAGAGCCCGGTGGTCGCCACGCTGCTGGAGGGCGAGGCGGTCTTCATGGACGACGCGGCGACCGACGCCAGGATGATCACCCGACTCGCCGAGCGGTACGGCCCGAGCATGATGCTTCCGCTGCACAGCGGTGGCCGCGTGATGGGCGCCCTCGCCACCCCGCGCGCGCGAGGAGGCCGCCCGTTCAGCGAGGTGGAGCGGACCCTGGCGACCCAGTTCGCCTCGCAGGCGGCGCTCGCGCTGATGATGGCGGAGGCGCAGCGCGACCGGGAGCGGCTCGCCGTGTACGAGGACCGCGACCGGATCGCCCGGGACCTCCACGACCTGGTCATCCAGCGGCTGTTCGCCACCGGGATGATGCTGGAGGGCGCTCAGCGCAAGTCGGTCGTGCCCGAGGTGCAGCGGGGCGTCGGCAAGGCCGTCGACGAGCTGGATGTGACGATCCAGGAGATCCGTACGGCGATCTTCGCGCTCCAGCAGGGACCCGCCGAGGTGCCGTCCGGGCTGCGCACGCGGGTCCTGCGGGAGATCAACATGGCGGCGGTGCCGCTCGGCTTCAAGCCCGCGCACCGCTTCGTCGGCCCGGTGGACGCCCTCGTCGGTGAAGTGACCGGCAAGAACCTCATCGCGGCCCTGCGCGAGGCGCTGTCCAACGCCTTCCGTCACGCCGGGGCGTCGTCCATCGAGGTCGTCGTGGACGCCACCGTGCAGCTCCCGGACGGGAGTCCGGGCGTGCGGCTCACCGTCGCGGACAACGGAGTCGGCATGCCCGAGGGCGGCCGCCGCAGCGGACTGCGCAACCTCCAACGGCGGGCGGAGGCGCTGGGCGGCTCCAGTACGTATGGGCCGGGCACCGGGAAGGACGGCCGCGGGACGACGGTGGTGTGGGAGGCGCCGCTTTAGGGGCGAGACACGCCTGCCTCGCCCGCGCACACGAGGTGCCCCGGAGTGGCCTTCTTCCCGTGTCTGTACGCCAGTCGGGGGGAGCGGCCCCCGGGCCAGAGGTGTGTTTCACGTGAAACATGGCTCGGCCGCGCGACGATCCGGGCATGCGTCTCGGACATCTGTGCAGGGCTCTCGTGCTGGTCCTGTGTGTGCTCGCCGGGCCGCTCACCTGGGCCGCCAGGGCGGCCGACGAGCCCGATGTGCCCCGTACCAGCGCGACGGTGGCACGGCTCTTCCTGGACGCCGCCCATGCGACCACCGCGTATGAGCGGGGCAGACGCGCGGCGGATGAGCAGCGGACGAAGGCCGAGCGGCTCGACCGGCTGCTCACCGACCGGCGGCGTGATCTCGTACGGCTCCATGACGACATGGGCCGGGTGGCCCGTGCGCAGTACCGGACCGGCGGGGACATCGCCTACACCGCACAGCTGTTGCTCGCGGACGATCCCGATGAGCTGATGCACGGTCAGCGGCTGGCCTGGCAGGCCGACATGGCGGTGACCCGGCTCTACGGAAAGGCGCGACGCGCGGAAGGGCGGCTCACGTCCGCGCAGCGCCGGGCACAGGACGCCTGGCGCGATCTCGCGGACCGCAGGGACCAGCTGGAACACCTCAAGAAGTCCCTCTCGGCCCGTCTGGAGGAGGCGCGCTGGGAGCTCCAGGGCGAGGCCGACCGCAGCGTCGCGGCGGGCCAGTGCCGTGGCGCCGTACGCCTGGAGGAGCCGTCGGGCTCGCGCCCCGCGCGCGCGTGGACGGCCCCCGTGGAGACGTACCGGCTGTCGGCGGGCTTCGACAGCGCGGGCGAGCACTGGGCCCAGCGGCACACGGGTCAGGACTTCGCGGTCGACATCGGTACCCCGGTACGGGCGGTCGGCGCGGGCCGGGTCGTCTCCGTGTCGTGCGGCGGCGGCTTCGGGATCGAGGTGGTCATCGGGCACCCCGGCGGCTACTACTCGCAGTACGCGCATCTGGCGGCGGCCGCGGTGGACCAGGGAGAGCGCGTGAGCACCGGGCAGTGGATCGGCCAGGCCGGCACCACCGGCAACTCGACCGGACCCCACCTGCACTTCGAGATCCGGCTCACTCCGGAGATGGGCTCGGCGGTCGATCCGGTGCGCTGGCTGAGCGAGCGCGGGGTGCCCCTGGGCAGCAACGCCGCCGAGCCGGATCCGGACGGGTCCTGACACCGGCGGACGGTCCTGGCACCGGCGGACGGGTCGTGGCGCCGGCGGTCGGGGCCGTGACACCGGCCGTCGGGGTCGTGGCAGCGACGCTCAGAGCGAGGCGAGGATCCGCTCGATGACGACCGCCACACCGTCGTCGTTGTTGGCGACCGTGTGACCGGAGGCGGCGGCCACGACGTCGGGATGGGCGTTGCCCATGGCGTACGAGGTGCCCGCCCAGGTGAGCATCTCGACGTCGTTGGGCATGTCGCCGAAGGCGACGACCTCGGAGGGGAGGATGCCGCGCTCGGCGCAGCAGAGTTCGAGCGTGGACGCCTTGGAGACGCCGGGACCGCTGATCTCCAGCAGTGCGGTCGGGCTGGACCGGGTGATCTCGGCGCGCGCGCCGACGGCCTTGCGGGCCAGGGCCAGGAAGTCGTCGGGCGGCAGCTCGGGGTGGTGGGCGAGCAGCTTGAGGATGGGCTCGGCGACCGTATCGGCGTCGTCGGCCAGCAGTTCCTCGGCGGGCGCGATGCTGCCGGCGGCGTTCATCAGCATCGGCGGATAGGCCGACTCGTGGTGGAGCCCGCCGGTCTGCTCGACGGCGAAGGAGGTGCCGGGGACGGCGGCGCGCAGGAGCTCCACGACAGCCAGGGCGGCCGCGCGCTCCAGCGGACGGACCTTCACGAACCGGTGCTCCGCGACGCCGTCGTGCAGATCGACCACGACGGCGCCGTTGCCGCAGATGGCCAGGCCGTGGCCCTGGACGTGATCACTGACGACGTCCATCCAGCGGACCGGGCGGCCGGTGACGAAGAAGACCTCGATGCCCGCCTCCTCGGCGGCGGCGAGCGCCGCGACCGTACGCTCCGAGACGGACTTGTCGTCGCGCAGCAGCGTGCCGTCCAGGTCGGTCGCGATGAGCCGGGGGACGGCGGGGGCGGGATGCCCGGCGCGGGCGGGCTCGGTAGCTGAGGTCACAGACCCATTCTCCTGTACACGGGTGCACGGACGTGCGGGGGAGCGCACAGGTGAGTGTGTTCCTTGGGGCGTGCGGGGCGCAGGGGGCGCATGAGGCGTTGATCCGCCCGAGCTGGGCGTTGGCTCCATCCGAGCTGTTCCGCCGCCCTCTGTCGCTCCTCCGCGGTCCTTCCACCGCCCCTCTGCCGGGCCTGTAGCCCTGGCCGCCGCCTCATCCCCTTTGCGAGCCCTCCGGCCGCCCCGGCGAGTCGTGTGACCAACGGGTCCCCTGCGGGACGCCGGGAGTGTCAGTGGCAGCCGTTAGTGTCGTAGGCATGCGTCTGAGCACTGTGATTCTTCCGGTACGCCGCTGGCACGACGGCGGTCGCGACGAGTGGTTGCGCGCCGAGGAGCTGGGCTTCCACACCGCGTACAGCTACGACCACCTGTCCTGGCGGACCTTCCGCGACCGTCCGTGGTTCGGCGCGGTGCCGACGCTGACCGCCGCTGCCGCCGCCACGACCCGGATGCGGCTCGGCACGCTGGTCACCTCACCGAACTTCCGGCACCCGGTGACCCTCGCCAAGGAGCTGATAACGCTCGACGACGTCTCCAACGGCCGGATCACGCTCGGGATCGGCGCCGGTGGCAACGGCTTCGACGCCACCGCTCTGGGCCAGGAGGCGTGGACGCCGCGCGAGCGGGCCGACCGCTTCGCCGAGTTCGTGCCGCTGCTCGACCGCCTCCTGACCGAGGACGCGGTGACCTCCGAGGGCGCCGTGTACTCGGCGGTCGAGGCGCGCAACATCCCCGGTTGTGTGCAGCGGCCGCGGCTGCCGTTCGCCGTGGCGGCGACCGGTCCGCGTGGGCTGAAGCTGGCGGCGCGCCACGGGCAGGCGTGGGTGACCACCGGTGACCCGAAGCTCTTCGAGAGCGGTACGCCCGAGCAGTCCGTGGAGGCGATCCGTGGACAGATGAAGAAGCTCGGCGAGGCCTGTGACGACATCGGGCGCGACGTGGACGAGCTGGACAAGATCCTGCTCACCGGTTTCACGCCGGAGCCGCGGCGGGTGCTGGAGTCGCTCGACGCCTTCGTGGACTTCGCGGGCAGGCACTTCGAGCTCGGCGTGACGGAGATCGTCCTGCACGCGCCGATTCCGGACTCGGTCTTCGCGGCCGACCGGAAGGTGTTCGAGCAGATAGCCGTGGAGGGGCTGGCGCAGCTGCGCTGAGGTAGCGGTGGGGGCTGCCCGACGACTGGCCGAGCCGGGTGCCGCCCCCTCCCCTCCCCGCATCGCCACCCGTTCCCGGGTCCGTACGGCGTCCTCGGCTCAGCTCTTGGCGCGTACGCGTCGGCTCAGCCAGGGCGAGAGCGTGCCGCCGAGGACCAGTTCCTTGTACGTCTCGTCGCCCGGCAGGGGCACCACCAGCCACCACCCCGGTGGGAAGAAGCGGGCTTTGACGTACGCCAGGTCGCCGTAGACCGACCGGAGGAACGCGGGCACGGCGTCGCGCGGCACGTCATGGAACTCCACACCGTCGACCGTGATCTTCGCGTCGTCCTCCGCGAAGAGCTGCACGGTGACGGCGGGCGAGCCGCCGAGCTCGACGAAGGCCTCGTGCGGAAGGGAGCCGTCCGGGTCCTGGACGGTGAACGCCCCGGCGGAGGCGCGGCGCGAGGACTGGTCGGCGCCTATGTCGTGGGAGACCTCCACAGCGAGGTGGTGCGCGCGGGCGACCTCGTGGATCGCGGCTACGGCGCTCTCGGTGCTGGGAAGACGCGGATGTGCCATGCCGTCGATCATCTCAGCCGGGGGCCACGGCACGGCGGTTGTCGTCGTCGGCGGGGACGCTCACTCGGGGAGGCGCAGGTACTCGGGCGGTACGGCGTCGGTGAGCCACACCCCGTTGGCGGAGATGTGGAAGACGTGACCATCGCGCCGCATCGCCGCCGCGTCGACGCTCAGGACGACGGGACGGCCGCGCCGCGCGCCGACCCGGGTCGCCGTCTCGCGGTCGGCGGAGAGATGGACGTGGTGGCGGGCCATGGGCCGCAGACCCTCGGCACGGATCGCGTCCAGGTTGCGGGCCACGGTGCCGTGGTACAGGTACGCGGGCGGTTCGGCGGCCGGGAGGCCCAGATCGACGGCGACGGTATGGCCCTGACTGGCCCGGATCCGGTCGCCCTCGATCGCGAACCGGCGCTTGTCGTTGACGGCGACCACATGGTCGAGCTCGGCGCGGGAGATGGGGAAGTGGTGCTCTGCCGCCGCCCGCAGCAGGGTGTCGATCTCGACCCAGCCGTGCGGATCGAGGGTGAGCCCGAGGCGTTCGGGCTGGTGGCGCAGGTGTTTCGACAGATACTTGGACACCTTCACGGTCCGTCTGTCGTCCGGTGTTTCGGTCATGCCGTCAGGGTGCCGGGCGGAGAGCGCCACGGCACCCGCTTTTCTCCCGTCGCCCCGAGGGTGGCCCTCGCCGTCATGCCCTGAGCTGTTCCGCCGCCCAGCGGGCCCACTCCTCGTGCATCGCGCTGAGCCGCTTGCCGTACTCCAGCGCCAGGCGGCCGTGGACGGAGAGCGGATCGTCGTCCCACTCGATCGAGGCTTCCGCCTCCTCCAGGCCGGCTCGCTGGCGGGAGGAGCGTTCGGCCTCGGTCAGAAGGTACGTCCGCGCCTCCAGCGGGGTGAGAAGGCCCAGGAAGAAGACGCGCAGCAGGGAGTCGCTGCGGCGGCTGCGGGAGGGCTCGGTCTCGGTGAGCCAGTGACGCAGCTCGGCCCGGCCGGGATCGGTGATGGCGTACTCCTTGCGGCCCCGGGGGCCCTCGGCCACCACCTCGACAAGCCCGGAGTCGGCGAGCTTGCCCAGCTCGCCGTAGACCTGGCTCTGGGTCGCCGACCAGACGTGGGAGAGCGAGGTCTCGAACAGTTTCATCAGGTCGTAGCCGCTGGCCGGACGTTCGGCCAGCAGGCCCAGGACCGCGTGACGAAGGCTCATGCCCTTCACTCTACATTCCACTCTTGACACGTCAATCGAGGAACCTCTACCTTTGACATGTCGAAGTTGGAATGTGGGGCGGGCGAGAGCCCGACGAAGGGGGACTCCCATGAACTACCTGCGCGGATTCGTCCCGTGGATCGTCTTCGCCGCCGTCGGCAGCGAGCACTGGCAGTGGGGCGCGGTCACCGCTCTCGCCGCGGGAGCCTGGTTGTTCTCCGTCGACCGCAAGCGCGGGGCTGCGGCCGACTCGCTGATCCTGGAGCAGTCGACGATCGCCTTCTTCGCCGTGCTGAGCGTCGTGGCCTTCGCGGCACCGGACAGCGGACTGCGGGAGTACGGCGGGGCGCTGGCCACCGGGTGGCTGGCCCTGACCGCGTGGGCGACGCTGGCCGTCCGGCGCCCCTTCACCACCGGCATAGCCAAGCGGCAGGCGCCGCGCGAGCTGTGGAACAACCCGGTGTTCCTCCGCGTCAACGTCGTGCTGACCGCCGCCTGGGCCGCCGCCTTCACCGTCACCGCCGTCGCGCTCGCCGTCGTCCACGCCGAGTCGCTGGGCAGCGCCGCCGCGATAGCCGTGCAGGTCGCCGGGTTCGCCCTGCCCGCCCTCTTCACCGCCAAGTACCCGGAGCGCGCCCGGCGCACTGCCCAGGCCGCCAAAGTGAGCACGATCACGTCATGACGACCCTCAGTGAGGTTTGATCCACAGAGGAGTGCGGTTATCCACAGGTCTTGTGGCTATTCTGTGGACAACCGGGCGGCCGTGAGGGCGTCCAACGTACGCGACTGAACCTCCCGTTCGGCCGCCGCGGCGACGAACGCGGCGACGTTCTCCGGACCGACCAACGCCTGCACCGCCCGGACGGTGTGCGCGGGCAGGGTGACCGGCCCGGGCTCGGGGTCGGCGGGGCTCACCGGGGCCGCGGCACCGAGATGGTGCTGGAGGTGCCGGGTGGCGAACAGGCGCATGGCCCGCGCCAGTTCGGCGTCCACGGTCTGCTGGGCCAGCGGGCGCAGCCGGCGCACCAGACCGGCGGCCTCGGCGGCCTCCGCGTCGGTGGGCGGCCGGTGGTCCAGATAGCGGGCGAAGACGTGCTCGGTGGTGAAGTCGAGGAAGCGGGCCGCGATGTGCTCCACCTGGCCGCGCAGCTCCCGCAGATGCCCGGAGATGGCGTCCAGGGGGACTCCGGCGGCGTGCAGCTCGGCGGCGACCGCCAGCTCCTGCGGACTGGGGACCAGGAACTCGCGGTCATTGCCCGGGATGCGTTCCAGGATCCCCAGCTCGACCGCGTCCGCGACGGCCTCGTCGTCGGGCTCACCGCCGAAGGTCGCGTCGAGATCGTCCCGGGAGATCCGGACAGCCTCCTCGTCGGTCCAGGGGCCGTTGACCTCGGCGACCAGGCCGAGGACACCGCCGAGACCGCGGCCCGCGTCCCAGGCTTCAAGGAGTTCCTTGATGGAGGCGAGGGTGTAACCGCGGTCGAGCAGATCGGCGATCTGGCGCAGCCGGGCCAGATGGGTCTCGCCGTACACATTGGACCGGCCGCGCCGTTCGGGCCGGGGCAGCAGGCCGCGGTCCTGGTAGGCGCGGATCGTGCGGACCGTGGCGCCGCTGGCGTGCGCCAGGTCCTCGATGCGGTACTCGCAGGACGAGGGAAGGGGGTGCGGCACCGCGGGTTGCGGCGCGGCGGCAGCGGTCTGCTGGGCCGGTACGGCAGTGGCGGCGGTGGGCCCCGGGGTGCGGGGCGCCTCGCCGGCTGGACCCGGCCCCGCCGGGGCGCCCGCCGTCACCGAACCGCCCGTACCGGGCCTGTTCGTTCCACTCGGCTCGTTCGTCCCCCCGGGCTCCTTCGGCCCACCGGGCTCGTTCGACCCACGGGGCTCGTTCGTCCCGTCCGGCCCCGTGGGCCCGCCCGGCGCCGGCGGCGCGCCCCGTGCCGCCGATGGTTCTGTTGCTGGCTGCCCGGACAAAACCGTCTCCCTCTACCCCAGGGCGGCGCGGCCCACCGCACCCGCTGCCGCACGGGCCGCCGGCGAGGTCGCGAGATATTCGACGGCCTTGCGCAGGGAGCCCTCCTGCGAGGGATGGTACGACCGCCGGAAGTAGCGGGGTATGGCCGCGCCGAGCTCCTTCCAGCTGGGCAGCAGTCCGCGCCGGACCGCACGGTTGTGCTCGCGCAGCGAGTAGCGGAGACGGCCGGCCAGCTGGGGGTCGTGCCGGATCAGATAGGAGGTGCCCCACGCCCACAGCCAGAGCAGCACCGGCGCGACCACCGCCATGCCCTCCAGTCGGCGGGCGTAGCGGGGCAGGCCCTCGCCGCCGCAGTGCTGGTACATGTCGAAGGCGACGGCTCGGTGCTCGACCTCCTCAGCGCCGTGCCAGCGCAGCAGGTCGAGCATGACCGGGTCCGAGCCGGCCCGGTCGAGGGCCTCGGCGTGCAGCACCCAGTCCCCCAGGACCGCGGTGAACTGCTCGATCGCGGCGATCAGCGAGAGCCGGAAGAGCAGCCACTCCCGGGCCGGTATCGGCGCCCCGAAAGGAGGCCGCTCACCGAGGAGTCCGTCGAAGAGGAAGTCGACGTGGCGGGTGTAGGCAGCGGTGTCGAGGCGCTGCTCGGCGAGGTGGTCGAGGACATGGGCGTGCTGGACGCTGTGGGTGGCCTCCTGGCCCATGAAGCCCTTGACGTCCTTGAGCAGAACCGGATCGGTGACCAGCGGAAGGGCTTCCTTGAAGACCTTCACGAACCACCGCTCGCCCGCAGGGAGGAGCAGATGCAGGACGTTGATGACATGGGTGGCGGTCGGCTCGCCCGGTATCCAGTGCAGAGGGGTCTCGTGCCAGTCGAAGGAGACCCGGCGCGGGGTGATCCCGTAGTGCTCCGGGTCCCTGTCCTCCCGGGGCTCGGTGCTCACAGCGGGGGCTCCAGCCGGGCGATCGCGCGCAGGGTGCGGGGCGCGAAGCGGGACATGAGGTGGGCGCCGCGCGCCTCCGGCGTCACCGGCACCACGGCCTGGTTCTTCACCACCGCGCGAAGGATCGCCGTGGCGACCTTCTCCGGCGGGTAGTTGCGCAGGCCGTAGAGCCGGGCGGACTTCTTCTGGCGGCGCTTCTCCTCGGTCTCGTCGACCCCGGCGAAGCGGGCGGTGGAGGTGATGTTGGTGTTGACGAAGCCGGGGCAGATGGCGCTGACGCCGATGCCCTGTCCGGCGAGCTCGGCGCGCAGAC
Source organism: Streptomyces sp. NPDC005878 (assembly GCF_040629815.1). Lineage (NCBI taxonomy): Bacteria > Bacillati > Actinomycetota > Actinomycetes > Kitasatosporales > Streptomycetaceae > Streptomyces > Streptomyces sp. NPDC005878. The sequence goes on along the minus strand of NZ_JBEXWK010000010.1, from coordinate 145,809 downwards.
ACTCGCTGAGCATCAGCACCGCCGCCTTGGTGGTCGAGTAGGCGGGCAGCGCCTTGGAGGGCTGGAAGGCGGCGGCCGAGGCGGTGTTGACGATGTGGCCGCCCTGACCGCGGTCGGCCATCTGCTTGCCGAAGACGCGGCAGCCGTGGATGACGCCCCACAGATTGACGTCGAGGACCTTCTTCCAGTCCTCGGTGGTGGTGTCGAAGAACGACCCGGAGAGGCCGATGCCGGCGTTGTTCACCAGGACGTCGACGACGCCGTACTCGGCGGCGACCTTCTCGGCGAGCTTCTCCATCGCCTGCTCGTCGCTGACGTCGACCGTCTCGGCCCACGCCTGGGGAGCCCCGATGAGCCGGGACATGTCGGCGGTCCGGGCCGCCCCCTCCGCGTCCCGGTCCACGGCGACGATCCGCGCCCCGGCCTCCGCGAACGCGAAGGCGGTGGCCCGGCCGATGCCGCTGGCCGCGCCGGTGACCAGGACCAGCTGGCCGCCGAAGCGGTCCGCGTACGGACCGGTGGCCACGGTGTCCTTGGCCGGGACACCGTCCTCGTTGGCGGTGACGAACTCGGTGATCCAGGCGGCCAGCCGGTCGGGGCGGGTGCGCGGGACCCAGTGCTTGGCGGGCAGGGTGCGGCGGACCAGCTGAGGCGCCCACAGCTCCAGGTCGTCGTAGAGGCGCTCGGAGAGGAAGGCGTCACCGGTCGGTGTGATCAGCTGCACCGGCGCGTGCGCGTAGGCGTCGGCGCGGGGGCGGCGCAGCCGGGCCCGGACGTTGTCCCGGTAGAGCCAGGCGCCGTGCGCCGCGTCCTGGGGCAGGGACGCCGTGGGGTAGTCGCGGGTGGAGACCTTCTCCACCCGTTCGAGGAGCGCCGGCCACCGCTTGCCGAGCGGACCGCGCCAGACGAGCTCCGGGAGCACGGGTGTGTGCAGCATGTACACGTACCAGGACTTGGCGCCCTGGCCGAGGAGCTGGCCCACCCGGCGCGGGGTCGGCCGGGTCATCCGGCGCTTGATCCAGTGGCCGAAGTGGTCCAGGGACGGACCGGACATCGAGGTGAAGGAGGCGATCCGGCCCTCGGTGCGCTTGACCGTGACGAACTCCCAGGCCTGCACGGACCCCCAGTCGTGGCCGACCAGGTGCACCGGCCGGTCCGGGCTCACCGCGTCGGCGACCGCCAGGAAGTCGTCGGTCAGCTTCTCCAGGGTGAAGCCGCCGCGCAGCGGGGCCGGAGCGGTCGAGCGGCCGTGGCCCCGTACGTCGTACAGCACGACGTGGAAGCGCTGGGCCAGCCGGACGGCGACGTGGGACCACACCTCCTTGCTGTCCGGATAGCCGTGGACGAGCACCACGGTCGGCTGCTCCGGGTCGCCGAGTTCGGCGACGCACAGCTCGATCCCTCCGGTGCGCACCCAGCGCTCGCGCGCGCCCTCCATGCCGTTGTCCGTCCGCTCTCCCACGCTCACGCCGCCTTCTCCTCGGCCCAGCGCCGCACATGCGGCAGGTCGTCGTCCAGCCAGAAAGCGCTCTGTTCGGGGTCCCTGGAGTCGGTGACGACCAGGATCTCCTCGAACTTCGCGCCCGTACCCCGGAATCCGAGGTGCGGCTCGACCGCCCACAGCCCCGGCCGGGGCGGGTGGTCGGAGAACTTGTAGGGGCTCCACAGCGGCGACCAGCCGTCGCGGTGGCCGTGCAGCGCGTCGCTCGCCAGGCCCTTGAGGGACTGGGTGCCGAACCCGAAGAGGTGCGGCGACCAGCGGCGCTCCTTGACCTGGTCGACCTTGTGGGCGATCACGCCGAACGGGTAGGCGCGGTGGCGGTTGGCGTAGCCCTGGCGGACCATGAGCCGGTCCACGTTCTCGTAGATCTCGCGCAGCGGCCGCCGTTCGCGGACCTCCCGCAGGATGAGCGCGCGGTGCGCCTCCAGATCCGCGAGGAGCCGGTCGTGCACCGGGTTGAGGCCCAGACAGCCCGAGTAGCCGATGTCGGCCGTGAAGCCCTTGTAGACCGGGGCCATGTCGAGGATGAACGGCATCCCCGCCTCCAGCCGCCGGCTGGTGGGGAAGAACTGGAGCGGGACGCGGAAGTTCACGAACGCCGTCCGGTCCCCGAACCAGGCGAACGGCAGATGGAACCAGTCCCGTACGCCGCGCTCGCGCAGCCACTCCCGCTGCATCCGGGCCGCTTCGCGCTCCGTCACACCCGGCTTGAGCTGGGCCGCGACGGCCTCCGCGCACGCATAGGCGAGCCGCTGCACTTCCCTGAACCCGCTGAGCCGCGCGTCGGGTTCCGTCCCTACCGCCGTTGGCATCGCGCCCACACCCCTGTCGCCGTACGCGTGCGTAACTTGACACTGATGAATGTGACAATGCCCGGCGGCTACGTCAAGGGTTCTGGCCCTGCCTGTGGACGACGGAGGCGTTGTGGACAACTCCGTCCCCCGATCGTCGGCGAGCCCCTGATGCCCGTCCCTCTTCCGTAGGGGGCACGTGGGGGGCGCGTACCTCTGGAGTCGGACATGGATCCAGCCGCCTGGTCTGACGATCGGTGTGGGCTGCGCCACTACCGTCGAAGGGTGAATGTGATCGCGACCGAAAGCCTGAGCAAGCGGTTCCCCCGGGTGACCGCGCTTGACCGGCTCTCCTTGGACATCGGGCCCGGTGTGACCGGCCTGGTGGGTGCCAACGGAGCCGGCAAGTCGACGTTGATCAAGATCCTCCTCGGCCTCTCCCCGGCCACGGAGGGCACCGCCGCGGTGCTCGGACTCGACGTGGCCACCAGCGGCGGGGCGATCCGCGAGCGCGTCGGCTACATGCCGGAGCACGACTGCCTGCCGCCCGACGTCTCGGCCACCGAGTTCGTCGTGCACATGGCGCGGATGTCGGGCCTTCCGGTGACCGCCGCCCGTGAGCGCACCGCCGACACCCTGCGCCACGTCGGCCTCTACGAGGAGCGGTACCGTCCGATCGGCGGCTACTCGACGGGTATGAAGCAGCGCGTCAAGCTGGCGCAGGCGCTCGTCCACGACCCCCAACTGGTCCTGCTGGACGAGCCGACCAACGGCCTCGACCCGGTCGGCCGTGACGAGATGCTCGGCCTGATCCGCCGTATCCACACCGACTTCGGCATCTCCGTCCTGGTCACCTCGCACCTCCTGGGCGAGCTGGAGCGCACCTGTGACCACGTGGTGGTCATCGACGGCGGCAAGCTGCTGCGGTCCAGCTCCACCAGCGACTTCACCCAGACCACCACCACCCTCGCCGTCGAGGTCACCGACTCCGACGCGCACCCGGACGGCACCGAGGCCGTGCGCGGCGCGCTCGTCGCGGCCGGGGTCACGCTCCACGCGGGCGTGGAGGCGGGCCTGCCGGGCGCCGGACACATCCTGCTGGTGGAGGCGGCCGGCGAGGAGACGTACGACGTGGTGCGCGACACCGTCGCCGGCCTCGGCCTCGGGCTCGTCCGGATGGAGCAGCGCCGCCACCACATCGCCGAGGTCTTCAAGACCCCGGCGCAGGCGGCGGAGCCGGCCCCCGAGAGCGCCGCCGCTGTGTTCGATCAGCGGCCTCCCGCCGCGGGGGCGACCGCCGCCGCGCAGCAGAACGGAGGCGGCACCCATGGCAGCTGAGACCGCAGGGACGCGGATGACACAGGACCAGCCGGGCCGGAACCAGCCGAGCCCGAACCAGTCGGGCCCGAACCAGACGGCCCAGACCCAGATCCACAACATCGGCTACCGCGGCTACGACGGGCCGCGGCTGGGCCGGGCGTACGCACGGCGCTCGCTCTTCTCGCAGTCGCTGCGCGGGGCGTACGGACTGGGCCGCAGCGCCAAGTCCAAGGTGCTGCCGATGCTGCTCTTCGCGGTGATGTGCCTGCCCGCGGCCATCATGGTCGCGGTCGCCGTCGCCACCAAGGCCAACGACCTGCCGGTGGACTACACGCGCAACGCGATCCTGATGCAGGCCGTCATCGGCCTGTTCATCGCCGCGCAGGCCCCCCAGACCGTCTCGCGCGACCTGCGCTTCCGGACCGTGCCGCTGTACTTCTCGCGCCCCATCGAGCGCGTGGACTACGTGCTCGCCAAGTTCGCGGCGATGGCGTCGGCGCTGTTCGTCCTCACCGCGGCACCGCTCGTCGTGCTCTACGTCGGCGCGCTGCTCGCCAAACTCGACTTCGCGGACCAGACCAAGGGGTTCGCCCAGGGACTGGTATCCGTGGCACTGCTCTCGCTCCTGTTCGCCGGCATCGGCCTCGTCGTCTCGGCGCTCACCCCGCGCCGCGGCTTCGGTGTCGCCGCCGTCATCGCGGTGCTGACCATCTCCTACGGGGCGGTCTCCGCGATCCAGGGCGTCGCCTTCGACCAGCAGTCCACCGGGGCCATCAAGTGGTTCGGGCTCTTCTCCCCCATCACGCTCATCGACGGAGTGCAGACCGCCTTCCTCGGCGCGACCTCGGCGTTCCCGGGGCGTGAGGGACCGGGCACCGGGGCAGGCGCGGTCTATCTCCTCGTCGTCCTCGCGCTGATCGCCGGCTCGTACGCCGTCCTGATGCGCCGCTATCGGAAGGTCGGGCTGTGACGACCATCGACATCGACCACACCTCGCGCTGGTTCGGCAACGTGGTGGCCGTCAACGACGTCACCATGTCGATCGGCCCCGGTGTGACCGGACTGCTCGGCCCCAACGGCGCCGGGAAGTCCACGCTCATCAACATGATGGGCGGCTTCCTCGCCCCCTCCACGGGGAGCGTGACGCTCGACGGGCGCCCCATCTGGCGCAACGAGGACGTCTACCGGCGGATCGGCATCGTCCCCGAGCGGGAGGCGATGTATGACTTCCTGACCGGCCGCGAGTTCGTCGTCGCCAACGCCGAACTGCACGGGCTCGGGGCGAAGGAGGCCCAGCGGGCGCTCGCCACGGTCGAGATGGAGTACGCGCAGGACCGCAAGATCCAGACGTACAGCAAGGGCATGCGCCAGCGCGTGAAGATGGCGTCCGCGCTGGTCCACGACCCGTCGGTGCTGCTGCTCGACGAGCCGTTCAACGGCATGGACCCGCGCCAGCGCATGCAGCTGATGGAGCTGCTGCGGCGGATGGGCGCCGAGGGCCGTACGGTCCTGTTCTCCTCGCACATCCTTGAGGAGGTCGAGCAGCTCGCCGCGCACATCGAGGTGATCGTGGCCGGGCGGCACGCGGCGAGCGGTGACTTCCGCAAAATCCGCCGGCTGATGACCGACCGGCCGCACCGCTATCTGATCCGCTCCAGCGACGACCGCGCGCTCGCCGCCGCGCTGATCGCCGACCCCTCGACGGCCGGAATCGAGGTGGACCTCAAGGAGGGCGCGCTGCGCGTCCAGGCGGTCGACTTCGGGCGGTTCACGACCCTGCTCCCGCAGGTCGCGCAGGCGCACGGCATCCGTCTGCTGACGGTCTCGCCGTCCGACGAGTCGCTCGAATCCGTCTTCTCCTACCTCGTAGCGGCCTGAAAGGAGCTGTGAGCGTCATGTACAACCCCACAGTCGCCCGGCTCACCTACCGGGCCCTGCTAGGCCGCCGCCGGGCCGCCATCCTCTGCGTGCTGCCGGTGCTGCTGATCGTCATCGCGGCGGCGGTACGGTCCTTCAGCGGCGCCGACGACCAGGTCGCGGCCAACCTCCTGGGCGGCTTCGCGCTGGCCACGATGGTCCCGCTGATCGGCGTCATCGCGGGCACCGGCGCCATTGGGCCCGAGATCGACGACGGCTCGATCGTCTATCTGCTGGCCAAGCCGGTGAAACGGCCGACGATCATCTTCACCAAGTTGATCGTGGCGATCGCGGTGACCATGGTCTTCTCGGCCGTCCCCACCTTCGTCGCCGGAATGATCCTCAACGGCAACGGCCAGCAGATCGCCATCGCCTACACGGTCGCCGCGCTGGTCGCCTCCATCGCGTACGCGGCGGTCTTCCTGCTGCTCGGCACGGTCACCCGGCACGCGGTGGTCTTCGGCCTGGTCTACGCGCTGGTCTGGGAGAGCCTCTTCGGCAACCTGGTGCCGGGCGCGCGCACGCTGAGCGTCCAGCAGTGGTCGCTCGCCCTCGCGGAGCGGATCGGCACCAACGGCTTCATCACCTCGGACGTGGGCCTGCCCGCCGCGGTCGTCCTGCTGAGCGCGGTCACGGTCCTGGCGACCTGGTACGCGGGCCAGAAGCTGCGGACGCTGAAGCTGGCCGGGGAGGAGTGATCCACGGGGGCGGCCGAGGTCCGGGTACGGCCGGGGTCCGGAACCGCGGCTGAGGCGGAACTGGCCGCTGAGGCCCGTAACCGCGGCGGAGGTCCGCAGCGGCGCCCGGCCGGACAGGCCCCCGGGGCCCCTCCGGCCGGGCGCCGCCCTGTTCGTCCACCCGCCTCACCGCCGCGCCTCCTCGGGCCGGTCCGGGCCATCATCGAGGGATGACGACGCTTCGCGGTCCGGGCACGCGCCGGCCCCCCGAGCCGGCCCGGCCGGTGCGGGCCTGGGTGCGCTCCTCGCCGGGGACGCACCTCTGGCTGCTGGTCATCGCGATCACCAGCGTCGTCCTCGAACTCTCCAGCCGCGACCTCGGGCACTATCTGCTGCACCGCAACAGCAGCAACATCCACGAGCTCACGCAGCACCCCGCCCAGTCGCTGTTCACCAGCGCCTTCTGGATCGAGAACCCGTCCTCGTTCCTGCTCTACCTCGTCCTCTTCGAGCTCGTGCACGCGCCCGTGGAGCGCTGGATCGGCACGGTGCGGTGGGTGGCCGCGGTCGCCGGAGCGCATGTCGCGGCCACGCTGATCAGCCAGGAGATGGTGCTGTGGAGCATCCGCAACCACGAGGTGCCCAGGCGGATGGTGCACGTCGTGGACATCGGGGTCAGCTACGGGCTCGCCGCGTCGGCGGGGCTGCTGATGTACCGGCTGCCGGGGCCGTGGCGGTGGTGCTACCTGGTGTGCGTGGTCGCGTTCTTCGGCGTGCCGCTGCTGACCGGGGGCACCTACACGGACATCGGGCACGCCGTCTCGCTGGCCGTCGGACTGGCCTGCTGGCCCCTGACCCGGGGTAAATCAGTGGCTCCGAACGGGCGTGCGGTGCACAGTGGTTGAGGGCCCCAGGGCGACCACTTCGAGCGCGCCTCGGCGCGGGTCACCTTGGGGTACGGGGATCGGTAAGGGGCGTCCACCTATGGTGGACGCCCCTTACATCCGCTGGCTTCGCACGTTGCCCGGGCGGGCTCACGCGCCCAGCAACTGCTCCAGTACCACCGCGATCCCGTCGTCGTCGTTGGACGCCGTGACCTCGTGGGCGACGGCCTTCAGCTCGTCGTGGGCGTTGGCCATGGCCACCCCGTGCTCGGCCCAGGCGAACATCGGGATGTCGTTGGGCATGTCGCCGAACGCGATGGTGTCCGTCTTGCGGCAGCCCAGCCGGCGTGCGGCGAGCGACAGGCCCGTCGCCTTGCTCAGACCCAGCGGAAGCAGCTCCACCACGCCCTCGCCGGCCATCACCACGTCGACCAGGCTGCCGACGACCTGGCGGGCGATCCGCGCCAGCTCGTCGTCGCCGAGCCGCGGGTGCTGGATGTAGACCTTGTTCAGCGGTGCCGACCACAACGCGCCGACCTCGTCGAAGGCGACGACCGGCAGCGGGCCCTCCTGGACCCGGTAGCCGGGGCCGACCAGCACCTCGCCGTCGAGCCCGTCGCGGCTCGCGGCCAGCGCCAGCGGGCCCACCTCGGCCTCTATCTTCGACAGCGCGAGCCCCGCCAGCTGGCGGTCCAGCGTCACCGAGGTGAGCAGCCGGTGCTCGCCCGCGTGGTAGACCTGCGCGCCCTGCCCGCACACCGCGAGGCCCCGGTAGTCCAGGTCGTCCAGGATGTGCCGGGTCCAGGGCACCGCACGGCCGGTCACCACGATGTGGGCCGCGCCCGCCGCGGTGGCCGCGGCGAGCGCCTCACGGGTGCGCCGGGAGACCGTCCCGTCGGAGCGCAGCAGCGTCCCGTCCAGATCGGTGGCGATCAGCTTGTACGGGAGGGGCTTTCCCGGGGCGGTGCTCACTTGGCGAGGGGCTCCAGCACCTCGCGGCCGCCCAGGTACGGGCGGAGCACGGCCGGGACCCGCACCGAGCCGTCGGCCTGCTGGTGGTTCTCCAGGATCGCCACGATCGTGCGCGGCACCGCGCAGAGCGTGCCGTTCAGCGTGGCCAGCGGCTGGACCTTGCTCTTGCCGTCGCTGGTGTCGCGCATGCGCACGGACAGGCGGCGGGCCTGGAAGCCGTCGCAGTTGGAGGCCGAGGTCAGCTCGCGGTACTTGCCCTGGGTGGGGATCCACGCCTCGCAGTCGTACTTGCGCGAGGCCGAGGCGCCGAGGTCACCGGTGGCGACGTCGATCACCTGGAAGGGCAGTTCGAGGCCGGTCAGCCACTGCTTCTCCCAGTCCAGGAGCCGCTTGTGCTCGTTCTCCGCGTCGTCCGGGTGGACGTACGAGAACATCTCGACCTTGTCGAACTGGTGGACGCGGAAGATGCCCCGGGTGTCCTTGCCGTACGTACCGGCCTCGCGGCGGAAGCACGGCGAGAAGCCCGCGTAGCGCAGCGGCAGCTTCTCCGCGTCGATGATCTCGTCCATGTGGTACGCGGCGAGCGGGACCTCGGAGGTGCCGACCAGGTAGTAGTCGTCCTTCTCCAGGTGGTACACGTTCTCCGCGGCCTGGCCGAGGAAGCCGGTGCCCTCCATGGCGCGCGGGCGGACCAGCGCGGGGGTGAGCATCGGGATGAAGCCGGCCTCGGTGGCCTGCGCGATCGCCGCGTTGACGAGGGCGAGCTCCAGGAGCGCGCCGACACCCGTCAGGTAGTAGAAGCGCGAGCCGGAGACCTTCGCGCCGCGCTCGACGTCGATGGCGCCGAGCGCCTCGCCGAGCTCCAGGTGGTCCTTGGGCGCGAAGCCCTCGGCCGCGAAGTCGCGGATGGTGCCGTGCGTCTCCAGGACGACGAAGTCCTCCTCGCCGCCGACCGGCACGTCCTCGTGGACGATGTTGCCGAGCTGGAGCAGGAGCCGCTTGGCCGCCTCGTCCGCCTCGTTCTGCTCGGCCTCGGCGCTTCGGACGTCGGTCTTGAGCTGCTCGGCCTTCCGCAGGAGCTCGGTGCGCTCCTCGGGCGAGGCCTTGGGGATCAGCTTGCCGAGCGCCTTCTGCTCGGAGCGCAGCTCGTCGAAGCGGACGCCGGACGACCTGCGCCGCTCGTCGGCTGAGAGCAGGGCGTCGACGAGTGCGACGTCCTCTCCACGGGCGCGCTGGGAGGCGCGAACACGGTCGGGGTCCTCACGGAGCAGGCGAAGGTCAATCACCCCTCAAGGCTACCGGTGCGGATCCCTGGCACCCCACCGGATATCCCCGCCACGTCTGCCCCGCGTGTCGGTTTGCCCGAATTGACCGTATTGAGAAATCTGGTGGAGAAATTCAGGGGTGGCCGTCAATAAAGCCCGTCCTTTCCCCTGAAAAGGGGTGCTTTACGGACTTCGGTTGACCGGACTCCCTTGCGCCCCAAGGAACTTGTCCACAGTGGGGTGCGGAGCGGAAAAGTTATCCACAGGGTGTGGGGAGTCGCTGTGGACCAGCGGCGAACCCCTCTTCCGGGCCGGGTGTGCGGCCAAGGATTCCCGGTTCAACCCTCCCTTACGCACTCTTTCGGGTGGGAATTGCTCGCTCTAAAGAGTTGATCAATGGAATTGGGGTGACATCGCCCGCCCTGGTCTTCTGTGGACGGATGAGTCATCGCTAGAGGGATTTGTCGACTCTGTCCGGTTGTGTTGTCGACTTACCCACAGGTCGAGAAGAAAGCCTGTGGATAACTTTGTGGACAGTGAAAATCAGCAGGTAGGACCGGCCGTGCAGGGCTCAGGCCCGGCCGTCCTGGCTGCGCGCCAGCCACTCCGCCGCCGCCACGAACTCGGCGTCCGAGGTCCCCGGCCGCAGGGTGCGCACCTCGTCCACCGCGACGCCCGCACGCGGGTACGAACCGAGGAAGCGCACGTTCGGGCAGATCCGCTTCAGCCCCATCAGCGCCTCGCCCACGCGCCGGTCCGAGATGTGGCCCTCGGCGTCCACCGCGAAGCAGTAGTTGCCGATGCCCTCGCCGGTCGGCCGGGACTGGATCAGCATCAGGTTGACCCCGCGCACGGCGAACTCCTGGAGCAGTTCGAGCAGCGCGCCCGGACGGTCGTCGCCCAGCCAGATCACCACCGACGTCTTGTCCGCCCCGGTCGGCGCCGCGGGCCGGGCCGGGCGGCCCACCAGGACGAACCGGGTCTCGGCGTTCTCCGCGTCGTGGATCTCGGTGACCAGCGGCTCCAGGCCGTACGTCGCCGCGGCGAACTCGCCCGCGAACGCCGCGTCGAAGCGCCCCTCCTGGACCAGGCGTGCCCCGTCCGCGTTGGAGGCGGCCGACTCCCACAGCGCCTCGGGCAGATGCCCGCGCAGCCAGTTGCGCACCTGCGGCTGGGCCACCGGATGCCCGGTCACCGTCTTGATGTCGGACAGCTTCGTCCCCGGCCGCACCAGCAGCGCGAACGCGATCGGCAGCAGCACCTCGCGGTAGATCATCAGGGGCTCGCCCGAGGCCAGCTCGTCCAGGGTCGCGGTGACCCCGCCCTCCACCGAGTTCTCGATCGGTACGAGGGCGGCGGCGGCCTCCCCGTTGCGTACCGCGTCGAGTGCGGCGGGCACGGACACCATCGGCACCAGCTCACGGGTCGCCGCCTCCGGCAGCGTGCGCAGCGCGGCCTCGGTGAAGGTGCCTTCGGGACCCAGATAGGTGTATCGCGTGGCGGACATACCCGTCACCCTAATGGCCCGCCGCCACCGGCGAGGGGCCCACGGGGAGGTCAGGACTCCAACAGCAGCTGGCCCACGTACTCGCCCGCGCGCGGGCCGCCGGGGACCGCGAACAGACCGCTCGCCTCGTGCCGGATGAACGCCGACAGCGCGTCGCCCCGGTCGAGCTTGCGCTGGACGGGTACGAAGCCGCGCAGCGGGTCGGCCTGCCAGGCGATGAACAGCAGGCCCGCGTCCGGTACGCCGTCCGCCGAGATCCCGTCGTGGTACGAGAAGGCGCGCCGCAGCATCGCCGCGCCACCGTTCTGCTCGGGGGCGGAGATCCGGGCGTGCGCGTTGTCCGGGATGACGAGCTTGCCGTCCGGGCCGAACGCGTCGAGCCGCATCGGGGTGGTCTCCGTACCCCCCGAAAGAGGGGCGCCGTCCGTCTTCCTGCGGCCGATCACCTGCTCCTGCTGGGCGAGCGGCACCTTCTCCCAGTCGTCGAGCAGCATCCTGATCCTGCGCACCACCGCGTACGAGCCGTTCGCCATCCAGGCCGGCTTACCGCTGTCCGGGACGAAGATCCGCTTCTCGAAGTCGGGGTCGGTGGGCTTCGGGTTGCCGGTGCCGTCGATCTGGCCCATCAGGTTGCGGGCCGTCATCGGCTTCTTCGTGGCGCCGGGGGTGCGGTTGAAGCCGTTCATCTGCCAGCGCACCCGGGCCGCGGCCCCCGCGTCCTTCTGGAGCGCCCGCAGCGCGTGGAAGGTGACCAGGGCGTCGTCCGCGCCGATCTGCACCCACAGATCGCCGTGGGAGCGCTTGGCGTCCAGGCGGTCGGAGGAGAAGTCCGGCAGCGGGTCCAGCTCGGCCGGGCGCTGCGCCACCAGGCCCGTACGGTCGAAGAAGGTACGGCCGAAGCCGAACGTGACGGTGAGCGAGGACGGGCCCGCGTCCAGGGCGATCCCGGTGTCCGCGCCCGTCGTCTCGCCCGCCATCAGCGCCTTCGCCGTGGCCGACCAGCGGCGCATCAGCGCGGCCGCCTCCTTGCGCCCGGCGCCGGGTGCGAGGTCGAAGGCGATCAGATGGCCGCACGCCTGAACCGGAGTGGCGATCCCCGCTTGATGTTTCACGTGAAACGCGACCTCGGCGGTGCCGACCGAGGACAGCTCGGGAGCACCCGAGCCGTCCGACTCGACCGCGGCGTGGACGAGCGCGCCGCCCGTCGCGCCCAGCGCGACACCGGCCGCACCCGCCGCGCCCACCGTGCCGAGGAGGCGCCGGCGGGTCAGCGCGGCAGGCGCGCCGGCGCTCGGAGCGTGGTCGTTGATCTGGTCCGACACGGGGTCGGTCATGTGGTCGGTCATGTGATCCGTACTCAGCCGATCTTGATGTTCTTGTCGACGGTGACCTGGTCGATGTCGGACGTCCGTACCGTCACCGACACCTGCCACTCGCCGGGCATCGGGAGCTGCACACCGCTCGCGCTCCAGTGTCCCCGGGTGATGCGCTCGGGCGTGACGGGCAGCGGGCCGATCGCCTTGGCGGTCAGCGTGAACGCCACCTTCACCTCGGGCGCGTCCAGCGGCCCGGCCGCGGCGTCGTCCGTCCACACGTGCAGCTCGTTGGCGCCGGTGCGGCCCGGGTCCAGGGTGAGGCGGATCGTGCCCTTGCCGTTCTTGCCGCCGGTGTCGAAGGGGATCCGGATGCTGATCGGCCGGTCCGGCACGGCCACCTGGCTGGTCGCCTGGGCGGCGGCCGCCGTCTCCTGCGTACGCCCCGGCTCGGTCGACGACAGGATCGTCGCCACGGCGAGCACCGCCACCGCGATCCCGGCCTCGGTGAGCACCGAGCGCCGCAGCCCCGAGCGCTCCGGGTCGGCGTCGCGGATGCGCTTCTCGCGCGCGACCGTGATGGCCGCCCGCTGGCGGGCCAGCTGCTGGGCGCGCTTGCGGTCGGCCGGGTCCGCGGCGTCGTCCGGCACGGTCACCGGCTTGGGCTCCTCGGCGGACCGCGCCAGCTCCTCGACGACCGTGGCCGCCTCCGCCTCGGGCGCCGCGTGCTCGGTGAGCTGCCCGGTCCAGCGCCGCGAGACGTACGCGGCGGACAGCAGTACGGCGACCAGCCCGCCCTTGACGAGCAGCAGCTGTCCATAGCCGGTCCCGGTCAGCGCGGACCAGGAGCCGACCTGCCGCCACGCCTGGTAGAGGCCGGTCGCCACCAGGACGGTCACGCTCCAGAAGGCGATCCGGGAGAACCGCCGCACCGCCGACCGCTCCACCGCGGGCGTCAGATGCAGCGCCACCAGGAGGGTCGCGAGTCCGCCCAGCCAGGTCGCCACGGACAGCAGGTGCAGCACCGCGACGGGCATCGCAAGCCCGGTCTGGATGCCGGTCGAGGCGTGCTCGGCGAGCGCCCAGGTGGCGGCGATACCGGCGGCCACCACGAAGCCGCCGACGGCGAGCCCGTAGGTGAGGTCCTTCTTCTCCTCGTCCTCGCGCTTGGCGAACGCCCCGAACAGTACGGAGATGAAGAGCGCGGCGGCGCTGAGCAGCAGCAGCCGGGAGCTGAGCGCGGCGCCCGACTTGGTCTGGAGGACCGCCTTGAGCCCGTCCAGGTCGAAGGCGTCCGCGAGCTGTCCGGAGCCGGTGTAGGGGGTGCGCAGGAGCAGCAGCGCGATGGTGGCCGCGGTCATGGTCAGCCAGCCGCCGACGACGAGGCGCTGCACCGGGCGCACCGAGGCGCCGCGCTGCCAGCAGGCGAGGACGAACGCGCCGCCGCCGGTGAAGAGGATGAAGCCGGCGTACGCGGCGTAGCGCATGGTGTCGTACAGCGCGCCGACCAGACCGCCACCGACGTCCGGCGAGGACAGCGAGACGGTGGTCTTGGACGGGGCGCCGATGGAGAACGTGAAGGCGCCCGCGACCGGGTGGCTGTCGGCCGAGACGGCCTGCCAGGCCACGGTGTAGGTGCCCTTGGGCAGCCCTTCGCGCAGGTTCACTCCGTACTTCACGACGGAGCCGCTGCACAGGTTGAGCAGTTCGCCGGTGTCGGCGCGCTTGCCGTTCGGGTCGAGGACCCGGATGGACTTGTTGTCCATGGCGACCTGCTCGGAGAACGTGATGTCGACGTCCTCGGGGGCGGTGGCGACCACCGACCCGTCCTTCGGGTTGGTCGCGGTGACCGCGGCGTGCGCCGAGGCGGGGGCCGCGGTCGCGAACACCGCGCCGAGCAGGGCGGCCGCGACGAGCAGCAGCCGGGCCAGGGCGGTTCCGAAGCGTGGGGCGGTGGCCGTCATCGTCTGTTCAGTCCCTCATCCCTCAGTGGTGCTTCGGGTTGTAGGTGGTTTCCTTGACCGGCAGGTCGACCTCGACCCGGCCGGCCTTCTCGAAGTGCAGCTCGATGGAGACCTTCTCGCCCTGCTTCGGCTTCTTCTTCAGACCCATGAACATGATGTGGCTGCCACCGCGTTCGAGGTCCAGCTCGCCGCCCGCGGGGACGTCGAAGGACTTCACCTCCCGCATCTTCTGGTTCTTCGTCTCGTGGATCGTGACGTCGTCGGCGAGGGGGCTGGTGACCTTGGTGAGCTTGTCGGCGGCCTTGCCCTCGTTCTTCACGACGAGGAAGCCGCCGGCCATGTCCGCGTTCAGCGGCTCCGGCATGAACGCCTGGCCGATCTTCAGGTCGGGTTCGGCGTCGGAGCTGTCCGACGAGCAGCCCGCCAGCGCGAGCCCCGCGGTGAGGGCTATGACGGCGGCGAGGGTGGTGCGGCGGTTCACGGGTTCTCTCCAAGAATGATCTTCGGCAGGTCCTGGGTGTAGTCCTCCGCGGTGGTGGTGTCGCCGTACAGGACGTACCCCTGGTCGGTCTTCGGTGAGAAGGCGATGACCTGGGCGCCGTGCATGGACACGACCTTCCCGTCCTTGTCCTTCGTCGCCGGGTCGATACCGATGCCGATCGAGCGGGCCCCGGCCTGGATGGTCGGGAAGTCACCGGTCAGGCCGATGAACGACGGGTCCTGCGCCGTGAGCCACTTGCCGAGGGAGTCGGGGGTGTCCCGCTCGGGGTCGGTGGTCACGAAGACGACCTGGAGCTTGTCCTGGTCGGCCTTGGGCAGGCGCTTCTTGGCGATGGCGATGTTGCTCATCGTCAGCGGGCACACGTCGGGGCAGTGGGTGTAGCCGAAGTAGATGAGGGTCGGCCTGCCCTTGGTCCGCTCACGGAAGTCGAACTTCTTGCCCTGGGTGTCGGTCAGGACGAAGTCCGGCTTGGTGAACGGCCGGTCGAGCACGGTGCCGGCCTTCTTGCTGGTGTCGGCGGAGACATCGGTGACGGGGCTCGTGGCCTTGTCGTCGCTGCCGCCGCACGCGGTCAGGGTGAGCGCCGCCGCCACCGCGAACGCGATGGCGGACGGCACGTACTTGGTGCGCATGGGGAGAGTTTCCGGTCGCAGGGAGGGGCCTGGCGGGATCACGCGGCCCGGCGGCGCACCGCGAACGCGGCGAAGGCCACCCCGAGCACGCCGATGACGATGCCCACGATGCCCAGGGCACGCGCGGTGTTGTCGCTGTCCTTGGAGTCCGACGAGGCCGCGGAGTTCTCGCTCTTCTTGTCGTCGTGCCCGGCCATGTCGTCCTTCTTGTCGTCGGACGCGGGCGCGGCACCGCCGTGGTGGTCGGCGGAGGCGGCGGAGAGGGTGAGCACCGGCGCCGGGTTCGCCGGCTCCTCGGCGCCCTGCTTCTGCTCCTCGATCCAGCGGACGGCCTCGCCGTTGCTGTACGTCTGGACGGCCTTGAAGACGAGCTTGTCGGTGTCGGTGGGCAGCGGGCCGACGGAGAGCGGGAACTTCTGGAAGTAGCCGGACTCGATCTTGCCGCCGCTCCAGGTCACCTTGGTGACGGCCTCGTTGATCTGCTTGCCGTGCACGGTCAGCGGCTTGTCGAGCTTGGACTTGGTGACCTCGACGGTCCAGCCGGGCAGCGCCTCGGGCTGCACCGACGCCAGCGGGTGGTCGGCCGGGAAGCTGACCTCCAGCTTCACGGTCTGGGCGTTGTCGCGCTCGTTGGGCACCTTGAAGTTGACGACGGCGTAGCCGCCCTTCGCGGCCGCGCCCTCGGGCTGCACGCTGACGTGCGCGAAGGCCGGGCCGGCCAGCATCAGGACGGACGAGGCGGCGACGGCACCGGCGACGGTGAAACGGCGGGAAACGTTCATGGCTGGGACACTCCGGTCAGCAGGGAGGTGGGTGAGGACGGTCCGGCGCACGGATGCGCGCGGACCCCGCGGGCCACTCCCGGGACGGGTGTCGTCTCCGTGACGAAGTGGGCCGCGTCAGACTGCGAGGGCGTACGCCGAGGGCGGCCCGCGCCTGATCACCGAGTGCTGGAGTGCCTCCCCGGCCTTCGGCAGGGGGATGGCGAGACGGGCCGCCGGGAGGCCGGGGCCGTTTCCGGGAACCCCGGGCAGACCGGCCAGCAGCGCCGTGACGAACGCGACGGCGGCCCGCAGCGAGCGGACGCAGGCCCCCTCGGCCGCGGCGGTGGCGGCCTGGGCGGAGAGCCGCGCCAGGGCGAAGAGCGCCGCCTCGCCGCGCCGCAGCAGCCAGCCCGTCAGCAGCGCGGCCAGCAGGTGGCCGAGGAGCATGGGCAGCGAGGGGAGCAGTCCGGCCAGGACGCCGTGCGTCGAGGCAGAATCGGTCATTCCGGGCATAGGGGTCATGCCCGTCATGGAGCCGTGCGGAGCGGGGAGGGCCCCCGAAGGCGGGCGCAGGCCCGCTTCGGTGACGATCCGTCGCGCGTCCGAGGCCGTCAGCCGGGCCGTCGCGGCCGGGCCGCAGACCAGCTTGGCGGCGAGCCGCAGCAGCGAGACGTCCCCGGTGGGCCGGGCGGTGGCGGCGGCCGCGGTGTGCTGGCCGATGCCGAACAGGACGTGCAGGGCGAGCTGTCCGGCGGCCAGGGCGCCCGCAATGGACGGCAGCGAGCGCTCCCGGCCGGCGAGCACCGAGGCGAGCGCGAAGACCCCGAGGAACCCGGCGAGCAGCGTCCACCACGGGACGGTCGCACAGGCGGCCAGGACGTGCCCGAGCGCGGACAGCACGACGCAGACCGCGGCGAAGAGCGCGGCCCTCAGCAGCCGGAGACCGGCGCCTGCGTCGGTGTGTCGGGCGTGTCGGGCAGACATGGCGGGGCCATCATCGCACCAGCCCTCCCCGTCCCGTACGGCAGGTCCACAAGGTGCCGAATTCCTGTGATGATCACATCCGTCCCCGGCTGTCCGGAAACCGGACGGGTGAGCGAGTACCGCGTCCATACACCGGCGACGGGAGGGCACACATCCGCCGAATGAGCGCTATCCCGTCAAGTCCGTGCTTACGGAGCGGGGGTTACGGCAATACGTAGGGGTATGTCGAGCCGCAACCAGGAGGCCGGAGCATGAGCATCTGGTGGTCACTCCATTTGCGGCGCGAGGCCGCGAGCGTCCCGCTCGCACGTCGTCTACTGCTCGGCACCATGGAGACCGCGGGCGTCGATCCGGACATCTCCTACGACCTCTCGGTCGCACTCGGCGAAGCGTGTGCGAACGCGGTCGAACACGGAGGGGACGAAGGGTCCGGCACCTCGGCGGCGTACCGGGTGACCGCGTATCTGGATGGCGAGAAATGCCGTATCGAGGTCGCCGACTCGGGGCCGGGCTTTCCCGTACGACGAGGCCGTCGCACCGCAGCACGGATGAACAGCACATTGGGCTCCACCATGGCGGAGCACGGCAGAGGGCTCTGCCTGATCGAACAGCTCGCCGACCACGTCCACTTCGGCAACCGGCCGGGCAGAGGCGCCGTGGTGAGCTTCGACAAGATCCTGAAATGGCGTGAAGGTGCCCTCCTCCACGCCTCGTGAGCACGCCCCGGAAGCGGCGGACGCGGCGCGGCCGCTCCCCGCGCACGGGGAGCGGCCGGTTTCGCCGCGGCACTCACGTATACGTAGAGCGGGTGCGGGAGCGCACTCGCGCGTACTACGTACGTAGCGGGGCCCCGGTGTGGCGGGGCTCCGGGCGTCAGCCCTGCTTGACGCGGGCCATCCACGCCTCGACCTCGTCGGAGCGGCGGGGCAGCGAGGCCGACAGGTTCTCGTTGCCGTCCTCGGTCACGAGGATGTCGTCCTCGATCCGCACACCGATGCCCCGGTACTCCTCGGGCACGGTCAGGTCGTCGGCCTGGAAGTACAGCCCCGGCTCGACCGTGAGGCACATACCGGGCTCCAGGTCGCCCGCGACGTACGTCTCGGTGCGCGCGGCGGCGCAGTCGTGGACGTCCATGCCGAGCATGTGGCCGGTGCCGTGCAGGGTCCAGCGGCGCTGGAGGCCCAGCTCCAGGACCTTCTCCACGTCCAGGTCACCGCACAGGCCCCACTCGACGAGCTTCTCGGCCAGGACGCGCTGGGCGGCGTCGTGGAAGGCGCGGTAGGGGGCGCCCGGCTTCACCGCCGCGATACCGGCCTCCTGGGCCTCGTACACCGCGTCGTAGATCTTCCGCTGGAGCGGCGAGAACGTGCCGTTGATCGGCAGCGTGCGCGTCACGTCCGCGGTGTAGAGCTCGTTGGTCTCGACACCGGCGTCGAGCAGCAGCAGCTCGCCCGCGCGCACGGGGCCGTCGTTGCGCACCCAGTGCAGGGTGGTGGCGTGCGGGCCGGCCGCGCAGATCGAGCCGTAGCCGATGTCGTTGCCCTCGACGCGGGCGCGCAGGAAGAACGTTCCCTCGATGTAGCGCTCGCTGGTCGCCTCGGCCTTGTCGAGCACCTTGACGACGTCCTCGAAGCCGCGCGCGGTGGCTTCGCAGGCCTTGCGCAGCTCGGCGACCTCGAAGGCGTCCTTCACCAGGCGCGCCTCCGACAGGTACACCCGCAGTTCCTCGTCGCGCTCGGCGGTGACCTTGTCCGTGAGCGCGGCCTCGATGCCGGCGTCGTGGCCGCGGACCACGCGGACCGGACCGGTGGCCTCCTTGAGCGCGGCGGCCAGCTCGCGGACGTCCTTGGCCGGGATGCCGAGCAGCTGCTCGGCCTCGCTCAGCGAGTGGCGCCGGCCGACCCACAGCTCGCCCTGGCCGTCCAGCCAGAACTCGCCGTTCTCCCGGTCGGAGCGCGGCAGCAGGTAGACGGTCGCCTCGTGGCCGTCGCCCCTGGGCTCCAGGACCAGCACGCCGTCCTGGGTCTGGTCACCGGTGAGGTACGCGTACTCGGTGGAGGCCCGGAAGCTGTACTCGGTGTCGTTCGAGCGGGTCTTCAGGTTGCCCGCGGGGATCACCAGACGCTCGCCGGGGAAGCGCGCGGACAGCGCGGCGCGGCGGTCGGCGGTGTGCGCGGCCTGGGCGATCGGCTCCAGCCCGTGCAGCTCGGTGTCGGCCCAGCCGGACTTCATGTTCTCGGCCAGCTCGTCGGACACGCCCGGGTACAGGCCGTTCTTGCGCTGCTTGATCGGCTGCTCTTCCGACTCTTCCGGGGTCTCCGGGGTGAGCTGCTCGGCCACGGTCTGCCTCCACTTAGTACGACATTGGACCTCCGTCCATCGTACGGGCGGGTGGGAAGGGGTCCAGGGCCGTAGGACCTGTTACACCCCGTAGGCGGCCGCTACGCGAAACGGGCCGCCAGCAGCACCACGTCCTCGCCGCCGTCCGAGGCGTCGAGCCCGTCCGGCAGCACGGTCCGCAGCACGTGGTCGGCGATCGCGTCCGGGTCGTCGCGGGCGGCCCTCGGGACGCTGGCGGCGGCCGCGTGGAGGCGGGCGAAGGCCCGGTCCATCGGATCGCCGGTGCGGTGGAGCAGCCCGTCGGTGTACAGCAGCACCGTTTCTCCGGCCGCGGGCTGGATCTCCACGCTCGGCGCCTCCCAGCACGCGAGCATCCCCAGCGGCGCGGAGAGGGAGGTCTCCACGTACTCGGTGCGGCGCTCGCCGACGATCAGCGGCGGCGCGTGCCCGGCCCCGGCGAGCACGATCTTTCCGCGCGCGGGTTCGCAGTACGCGAAGAGCGCGGTCGCCGAACGGGCCGGCTCGGTCAGCCGCAGCAGCAGCTCCAGGTCGGAGAGGACGGCGACCGGGTCCTCGCCCTCCATCACCGCGTACGCCCGCAGGCTGGCGCGCAGCCGCCCCATCGCGGCGACGGCGCTGGGCCCCGACCCGGTGACGGAGCCGACCGCGAGGCCGAGCGCGCCCTCGGGCAGCGGCAGCGCGTCGTACCAGTCGCCGCCGCCGCGCGGGCCGGTGCGGTGGCGGGCGGCGAGCCGCACCCGGGCCACCCGGGGGAGCCGGCTGGGCAGCAGCTCCTCGGTGACGGTGGCGAGCCGGGTGCGCGCACGGTCCAGCTCGACCAGCCGGTCGACGTGCTCGGCGGCCTGGCCCAGATAGAGCCCGATGAGATGGCGGCGGCGCTCGGCCGGCTCGGCGGGCTCGTCGTAGAGCCACACCACCGCGCCGAGGCGGACGCCCGCGTCGGTCGTCAGGGGCAGCGTGTAGCTGGCCGCGTAGCCGATCCGGGTGGCGACCTCGCGGTGGCGCGGGTCGGGGGTGTGGCCGCCGGCCGCCTCGCCGACCAGGTCGGAGCCGCCGTCGGCGCCGGGCAGGCCGTCGAGGATCCTGCCGTACGGGGTGGCGCTGCGCGGGACCGTCTCGATGTGGCCGAGGTCGGCGTGGGCGAGACCGAGACCGGTGGTGACGGCCGGGCCCAGTCCGTCGGCGGGCTCCAGGACGATCAGCCCGCGGCGCGCGCCGACCAGCGCGGCACCCGCCCGCAGCAATTCGTCGAGAGCTTCGTCGAGCACGGAGGTGCGGGCGAGGCGCTCGGTCAGTTCGTGCAGGGTGGTCAGGTCGGAGACCCACCCGGCCAGCCGGTCCTGGATCGCCACGCCCGGGGCTGCGGAGGCGGTGGGGGCGGATGGGGGCAGAGGCGCGGAAGTGTGCGCGGGAGGCGGAACGGATGGATCGATTCCAGCCACTTTCGGCAGGTGCGGGGCGCTCATGGCAGTCGGCTTTCCGACCGGTCGGTTTCGCTCAATAGCATCGCAAACCCCCATGTCAATCTGCGCCGCCATCAATGCATCCAGATGTACACGCACAAGTAAGGGGATGTCCAGCATTGTCATGGCGAGATTATTGGTGTCCAGGGGGTGTTCAACTTGGCGGAAAATTGCCCCCTGTGGCCCATCTCTGGGGTCGACTGAGGGCATTCAAGAGCGCGTCATATCGAGCGGGCTGGGTACGTACTCGGTGATGGCCAGGGGCAGTTGACGGTGTCCCGGAACCCGGCGGCGGGCCAGGGCGTCTTAGCAACCGACGGCCGCGCCCCATCCCCGAGTGGCGGGGTTTTTGCACAAGGGACAGCAAGCGCCACGCGCACGCCACCCCTCGCCATGCTTTTAATGGTCACAGCCCCCGCTCGGTCCTGACGGGTTACCCGTACCGCAGGCTCGCAGAGCTCAACGATCATGTACGCGCAGTGAAGTGATGCACACATGGTGTGATGTGGACCTCGGCGTTCAACGGAAAGGAACGAGCGCTCATGCGCGAGATCCTCGGAAGGCGACGCAGGCTCAGGTTCCGGCGCAGTGAAACGGCTGCTCGGCTTGGCGCCGCGCTGACCTGCGCGACCGAGTGGAAATGGCCCGTACTTCCAGGTGTCGGACTGACGACGGCCAAGGGCCGCGGCGGCCGGGACCGCGGCTGTGCCTGTCCCGACCCCGAGTGCGCCGTCCCGGGGGCGCACCCCTTCGACCCCGGCCTCCTGGCGGCGTCGACCGACGAGCGCCTGGTGCGCTGGTGGTGGACCAACCGCCCGGCCGCCCCGGTGCTCCTCGCCACGGGCGGCAGAGCGCCGTGCGCGGTGAGCCTCCCGGCCGTCTCGGGGGCGCGGGCGCTCGCGGTCCTCGACGACATGGGCATCCGGCTCGGCCCGGTGGTGGCGACGCCCACCCGGTGGTCGCTGCTGGTCGCTCCTTACTCGCTGGAACGGCTGGGTGACCTCCTCTACTCCAAGGACTGGGTGCCCAGTTCACTCCGCTTCCACGGAGAGGGCGGCTATCTGGTGCTGCCCCCGTCCGAGACGGGCACGGGGCAGGTGCGCTGGGAGCGGGCCCCGCTGCCGGGGTCGGCCAGGCCCTGGCTGCCGGATGTGGAGGCGGTGGTGGACGCGCTGGTCACGGCGGCGACCAGCGCACCGGACGGCGGGTCCCGGCTCGCGTACTGAGCCGGTGGCCCGGTCCGCTTACCAGGACAGCGAACGGGATGGGCGCCGAGTTCCCGCCGGGACCCGGTGTCACTCGTTCGGGTGCGAGAGCGCCCCAGTTGTACGGGAAACGGGCGCGCGGACGACCGGGCGCCCGCTTTCCGTCGCTATCTTCGGCCCACCGCAGGAATTCCTTGGGATGGGTGGGCCGCCGTGAACCTCCGCATGATCGGTATCGGGGCCGTGGTGGTGTTCGCGGTGCTGCTGCCGCTGGCGGCTTCGGCCGGCCAGGTCGAGGAGCCGGAGCCGGCGGGCACCGGGTCGGCGGGCGGCGATCCCGCCCTGTCCGACGCCACCCGTCCCGGTCCGCGCGGCCGGGCCGCGGCCGACTCTCCGGATGCGGGTTCCGTCTCCGAGCCCGGATCGGGGTTTCCCTCCGTGCCGGGCGACGCGAAGCCGTCCGGCCACGCGCGCGTGGCGCGGGGGCCCGCCGAACCGGCCGCCCACTGCGGGCCCGAACTCGTCTCGCCCGACGGCGTCGAGGCACAGACCTGTGTGCTGACCGAGGGGCGCGACACCTGGGCGCGCGCCTACTACCGCAACGCCACGGGCGGACGGTTGCGCTCCGTGCTCACTCTGATGGGGCCGGGCGCCCACACCGTACAGATGAACTGCGCCGTCGGCACGGGAGATCAGCCCGGAGTGTGCGAGACCCCGAGGGAACCGGCGAGGGGAAAACCTGGCGCGTACTCGGCGGTCGCGGAGTTCGCCGGAACAAGTCAGGACGCGCCTCTGCTGCTGCGTTCCGGGTCCAATGCGCCCGACGGTGGGGCGGTCAATTCCTCGGCACCCACGGTTCGTTGAGCGGCAAGCGGCCACGTGGGCGCATACGGCGAACCGGAAGAGGAAATGGAAGGGCCCGGTCGCTGGCGACGGGGGATGCACCAGCGACCGGGCTCTTAGAACGGTAACAAGAGATCTGTCATTCGCAAATTCGATCTCGGTTATTCGGACACCGATTTATCTGCGACTACCGGGAGTTGTGACGCGGGTCACCTGTCCCGTGACAGAAAGTGTCACGCTCAGCTCAACGTCACCTGGCGGTTGGTGAGCCCGCCCCGCGCCCGGCGCTCGTCCGGGGTGAGCGGAGCCTCGTCCGCCAGCGCCGCCGCCAGCCGCTCGGCGAACGCGGCGGCCGGCTTCTCGCACTCCTCGGCCGTCATCGCGCTCGGCAGGTCCCAGACCGGGACGGTCAGTCCGTGCGCGCGGAAGGAGCCCACCAGGCGGGTGCCCTCGCCGAGCGAGGAGGTGCCGGCCGCGTGCAGCCGGGCGAGCGCGTCCAGAAGGCGCTCCTCCGGGTGCGGCATGACCCACCGCAGGTGGTTCTTCTCGGGCGTCTCGCACCAGTAGGACGAGTCGACCGACGTAAGCCGTACGGTCGGGATGGCGGCGGCGTTGGCGCGCTCCAGGGAGGCGGTCACCTCGGGAGTGGCGTTCTCCGTGCCTTCTTCGCCCCGCACCCAGAACTCGAACCCGCTGTGCACGGCGGGCTCGAAGGCGGCGGCCGGGTCCAGCAGGTCCTGGAGCCGGGGGCCCTGGGGGTCGACGCGCTGGGCGGCGACCGGCGTACCAGGCTCGGCCGTCAACGCGCGCGTGAGCGTGTCCGCGAGGTCGCGGCTGATGTCGCCGGACGGCGTGTCGTTCTGGAGGCCGAGCAGCACCGAGCCGTCGTCACGGCGCAGCGCGGGCCACGCCATCGGCAGCACGGTCGCGAGCGTCACCGACGGCACGCCCTCGGGCAGGCCGTCCTTGAGGGTGAGTTCGACGGTGGCGGCGGGCACCAGCTCGCGCAGCGCGACCCAGTCGCACTCGCCCGCCAGGCCCTCGAACGGACGCTGGACCAGCTCGGTCACGGCGTGCGAGGCGGCCCGGCCGTGGCACGCCTTGTAGCGGCGGCCCGAGCCGCACGGGCAGGGCTCGCGGGCTCCGACGACCGGAATCTCGACATCAGCGCCTGCGGCGCCGGCCCCGTTCTTGCGCTGTGGCGCTGCGGCCTTCGTCTGGGGGCGCTTCTTGGCCATGGTGTGGCTCTCCCGACTGCGGTGGTGCGGTGTCGCTGGGTCGGGCGCGAGCCTAGTCGTACCGGTCGGGATACGGCGTACGGCTCGGTACAAGTCGTCCGCGGCGGGGCGGGGACCGGGGGAGCCGAGGCCTGCCTGCCGCGCTCGGATCGCTGCCTGGGGCCGCGCCCGCTGCCCTGGGGACTGGGGCCTGGGGGTCGGGGCCTGTGGCCCGGCCCCTGGAGACAAGGGACGCGGGACTCGCCCCTCCCGCCCCGCCGCTCGGTCCAGCTCGTTGCTCAGTCCAGCTCGTCGCTCGGTCCAGCTCGTTGCTCAGTCCAGCTCGTCGAAGACGTCTGCGCTCAGTCCAGTTCGTCGAAGGCGTCCGCGAACTCCAGGCTCGGCAGGGCCACGCGCGCGACGAAGTCGTCGGGGACGGGAGCGAGGCCGTTGTCGCACCCCTGCGCACGGTCGTACCCGGCCGTGATGATTACCCAGACGGTGACCTCGCCGGACGCGCTGTCGCGTACGCCCCAGTCCTGGGCGAGCGCGCTGATGATGTTCAGCCCGCGGCCCCCGCGCGCGGTGACGGACGGTGTGGCCGGAATCGGCCGGGTCGGGCCGCCGCCGTCGGTCACCTCGACCATCAGCCGCCCCGCCTTGTCGACGCGCCAGGCGGCCCGGACGTCCCCGTCGCCCACGTCCGCGCGTCCCAGCGGTCTGCCGTGCCGGCAGGCGTTGCTGAGCAATTCGGAAAGGACCAGTACGGCATCGTCCACGACCGGCTCGGACACACCGCTGCCGAGCAGCTGCTCCCGCATCCGGTGTCTCGCCTTGCCCACGCCCGCAGGGCCGTGGGGCACGGCCATGCTCGACGACGTGGGCACCTCCTGTGCCACCACCAACGCCACCCCCGAGACCTCCTTCACCCCACGCCAGGTGTGAATGCCCCAATGGACTGGACCGGAAACCGGCCAACCGGCGTCCGGTGACGCACTCGTCACGCCCGCACACGGACCGAACGCGCCGGTGCACTCCCTGTCACCGCCCTTCCTGGTGTGCCAGAGGAGGAGGGAGGGTACGGAAGTGGTGCTTCCAAAGGACCCGAAGGCCCCCGGTGGCTGTCTCAGAGGCGGCCCAGCTGGTGCAGCACCTGCTTGGGACGGTTGGTGATGATGGCCTCGACCCCGAGGCGTACGCACAGTTCGACGTCCTCCGGTTCGTTCACCGTCCAGACGTGGACCTGGTGGCCCGCCGCGTGCAACCGGTCGATGTAGCCGGGGTGGTTGCGGACGATCCGCATGCCGGGGCCCGCGATCCGCGCGCCCGCGGGCAGCCGCCCGTCGCGCAGACGGGGCGACAGGAACTGCATCAGGTAGACGGTCGGGATGTCCGGCGCGGCGGCCGCGACGCGGTGCAGGGAGCGCGCGGAGAAGCTCATGATCCGTACCGGCGAGGTCTCGCCGTCCGGCGGCGGATCCGTGAGGCCGAACCGCTTCAGCAGCTGGAGCAGCCGGTCCTCGACCTGTCCGGCCCAGCGGGTGGGGTGCTTGGTCTCGATGGCGAGCTCCACGCGCCTGCCCGCGTCGGCGACGAGCGCCAGGAGGCGTTCCAGGGTGAGGACGGAGGTGAAGGACGGGTCGCCCCAGTCCGGGCTCTCCTCGCTGTCCTTCCAGGAGCCGAAGTCGAGCGCCGAGAGCTCGGAGAGCTCCAGGGCGGAGACGGCGCCGCGGCCGTTGGAGGTCCGGTTGACGCGGCGGTCGTGGACGCAGACGAGGTGGCCGTCGGCGGTGAGCCGGACGTCGCACTCAAGGGCGTCCGCGCCGTCCTCGATCGCCTTCATGTACGCGGCGAGGGTGTGCTCGGGCGCGTCCTCGGAGGCGCCGCGGTGGGCCACCACCCGGACGGAGGCCCGGTGGGGCGTATGACTGTCGTGCTGCCGTGCTTGGGTCACCGCGTCATCGTGCCACTGCGGCGGGGCACAGGGGCGGCTTGCGGGTGGGAGCACGAATACACAGCTCCTGCTTACAGTGGCCTGACAGCTTGTGGGAAAAGCTGAGCGCTGACATGTGCACACGTCCGCATCGTGCGATACGCGATTGTCGGACCCCTGACGCACCATGGTCGGTGTCGCGTCCCCCAGCCGAACCATACCGACCCCGAGACTGAGTGGAACCGAGGAGAGAGAGCTGTGAGCACCGAGAACGAGGGCACCGCGGCCCCGGCCGTCCCGCCTGCCCCGTCGTCAGCACCGCCCGCGCCTCCCGCCCCTCCCGTGATGTCCGAGGAGCCCGCGGCGCCGTCCCCGGCGGCCCCGTCCCCCAGGCCCGACCGTCCGGCGCCGCCGGCCGCCGGGCCGCCCGCCCCCGAGCCGACGGCCACGCACGCGACGCCGGAGTCCGGTGCCGCGTACGCCGGGACGGGGGCCGGGGCGGGGACCGGGGCCACGCACGCGACGCCGGAGCCGAAGGGCGCGCCGGAGGCGCCGCACGGGCAGGACCCGGCCGCCGCGCACGGGGCCGCGCCCGATCCCGCCACCGCGCAGCTGCCCGGCCCGGTCCCGGCCGAGCCGCCGTACGGGGCGCCCGCCGCGCATCCGCAGGCCGCGGAGGGCTGGCCGACGCCCCCGCCCGCGCTGCCCGCGTACGGCGGCGCGGGTGGCGGTCCCGCCTGGGGCGCGCCCGCTCCCGAGCCGCAGCGCCCGCGCCGCCGCGGCGGTCTGATCGCCGCCGTCCTGGTGGCCGCGCTGGTCGCGGGTGGCGTCGGCGGCGCCATCGGCTACTGGGCGGCGGACCGCGAGGACGGCTCCAGTGGGTCGACGACCGTCTCGGCCTCCGACACCCCCAGGGACTTCAAGCGCGAGCCGGGCACGGTCGCGGCGGTCGCCGCGAAGGCGCTGCCGAGCGTGGTGACGATCGAGGCGCAGGGCGGTGACGGCGAGGGCGGCACCGGCACGGGTTTCGTCTACGACAGGGAAGGCCACATCGTCACCAACAACCACGTGGTGGCGTCGGCCGCCACCAGCGGCAAGGTGACGGCGACCTTCTCCAACGGCAAGAAGTACGACGCCGAGGTGGTCGGCCGCGCGCAGGGCTACGACGTGGCGGTCATCAAGCTCAAGAACGCCCCCTCCAACCTGGTCCCGCTCGCCCTCGGCAACTCCGACCAGGTCGCCGTCGGCGACTCGACGATCGCGATCGGCGCGCCCTTCGGCCTCTCCAACACGGTCACCACGGGCATCATCAGCGCCAAGAACCGCCCGGTGTCCTCCAGTGACGGCGCCAACTCCAAGGCCTCGTACATGAGCGCCCTCCAGACCGACGCCTCGATCAACCCGGGCAACTCGGGCGGCCCGCTGCTCGACGCGCGCGGTGCGGTCATCGGCATCAACTCGGCCATCCAGTCGGCCGGCAGCGGCGGTTTCGGCCAGTCGCAGGCGGGCTCCATCGGCCTGGGCTTCGCGATCCCGGTCAACCAGGCGAAGAACGTGGCGGAGCAGCTCATCAAGACCGGCAAGCCGGTCTACCCGGTGATCGGCGCGACCGTCGCCATGGACCAGAAGGGCCAGGGCGCCAAGATCTCCCCGCAGGCGTCCGGCGGCAGCGCGGCCGTGGTGCCCGGCGGCCCGGCGGACAAGGCGGGCCTCAAGCCCGGTGACGTCATCACCAAGTTCGGCGACACGGTGGTCGACAGCGGCCCGACGCTGATCAGTGAGATCTGGACGCACAAGCCGGGCGACCAGGTCCAGCTCACGTACCAGCGCGACGGCAAGGAGGCGACGGTCACGGTCACCCTGGGCGAGCGCATGGGCGACAGCTGACCGCGCCGCCCGAGGGGCGAACTCGGCACCGCCCAAGGAGGCCTGGTCCATCCCCCGGCCGGGCCTCCGCACCATAAGGACCCCTCCGCTAGGCTGTAGCAGCCCCGCCGCCGGTCGGCCGGCCCGGGGCGAGGGTGGGTTGCCCGAGCGGCCTAAGGGAACGGTCTTGAAAACCGTCGTGGCAGCGATGTCACCGTGGGTTCAAATCCCACACCCACCGCGTGTGCGCGGGTCGTACGGCCCGTGAAAAAGAGGTGCCCCGGACATCCGGGGCACCTCTTTTCGTCGCGCGGCACCTCGTCAGGTGGGCGCCCCGGGTCATACGGGCTGAGATGCCGGTCCAGCGTCGGCGTCGGCGTGTAAGGGGCGTCGGCCCATGGGCAGCGCCCCTAACCCGTAACGTCCGGGACCGTCGCCTCGTCCTCAGTACGCCGTCGTCAGCCGCGCCGCTGACGCGATGGTCGCCCGGGCTTCCCGCTCGGTGAGGCCGGTCCGGACCGCGGCGGTGGTGAGGGGGTCGGCCAGGGCCTCGCCGATGCCGTTCTCGTAGGCGCGGCAGGCGGCCCAGAAGAGGCGGGTGTTGCGTTGGCCCTCGTGAGCGGCGAGGACGAACTGGACCAGCCCGTGGCCCCGGTCCGGACCGTGCGCCCGGGAGTGGTGGGCGCGCGCCGGGGGCGTGAGGAGATCGAGGAGCGCGCCGGGGCAGGGGGCGGGCGCCAGATGGGCCGTGCCCGGGGCGAGCCGGTAGACGCCGTTGCTGGTCAGCGAGCCGGGGCCGACCAGATAACCGCCGGCGCCCCGCACGTCGATCCCGGGCGCGAGTCGGCTCGCGGAGTTGGGGACGACCCGGTCGGGCGGTCCCGTCAGCCAGATGTGCCGTCCCCCGCTCGGCGTGATCACGACGACGGTCTCCGGAATCGTGAACAGGTGCCGCAGGGCGAGGTGTTGCAGGGCCGCGACCGATTCGGGCGGCGGATCGGCCGTGTGCGGCATGAAGGGCGAAGGCGGCGAGGGCGGTGAAGGCGGTGAAGGCGGCAATGGCCGCACCGCCCGGCGGTCGCGCTGGGGCGGGACCGAAGCCTCTTCCGCCGTCCCCTCAGCCGCCCCTACGCGCGCCTCCGCGACAGCCCCCGGAGCCGAACCCGGAGCGGATCCCGTAGCTGACCCCGGGACCGATCCCGCCGCCGCTCCCCCCGGAACGTCGGCCGGCCCCGGTTCCGCGTGGCCCGGCTTCGTCGTGTCCAGGTCGATGCCGATGAGGTGGTGGGGCGGGCGGCCGCAGGCGATGCCGTACCCGGTGGCCCAGGGCGCGGCCGCGAACAGCGCGCGTACGGCCACCGGGTCCGTGGTCGCGTCGTGCACCCCGTGCCCGGGCAGCCCGCACTCGCCCCGGCAGAGCGCGGGCTGCGGCTCGCCGTGGTGCGGAGAACGCAGCGCGGGGAGCTTCGATCGGGACAGCGGGATGACGGGGAGCCCGCGCTCGGCGACGGAGAGAGCGTGGGCGAGGGCCAGGGTGGAGGCATGCCGGTCGATGGTGGCCATGCCTTCTATGTTCGTACGAGTGTTCGAAAAAGGGAAGCGGGAATGGATCCGGGTTCGGATGAGAGCGGAGAGTGACCGAAGGGTGGCCGGGACGGGACGGTGACGGGATCGGCTCGTGACCGGAAATGAGGGCTTGGGCTGCACGGACGCCGATTCGGGCGGGGCGGGTGGTGGGTCTGTGGCCTGCGGGGAACGCGTGCCCGGCGCCCAGGTGGCGGCCGGGTGGCGCGGAAGTTTGGCCGAAAGCGTGCTGAAACGGTTCTCCTCCCTGCTGGGCCGGTGTGCGGCGGGGTGCGCCTGGGCCGATAAACATCTTCCGGGACCTTTGAAAGCAAGTTGGTGGTTTATCGACAAGTCCTCACGCTTGCGGGCGAAACGCGCCGACTGGGCTGGTTCGCCGGGGATTCGGTGGGCAACTCTGATGACGCGACGCCGCAGCAGCTTCCAGGGCGGTCGGCCAACTTCCCTGGAAAAAGCCGTACTTCTGGTTCCTGGAGGAAAAGACATGGCAAGCATCCGCACCGCCCGCGTCATCGCCGCCGCCGCCGCACTGCCTCTCGCCGTGGGGCTCTTCACCGGAGTCGCCACCGCGGACAACGGCTCCTTTGCGGACCACGGATCGAACGCGGCAGTGGCGACCATCAGCGGGAGCGGGGTCGGGCACAACAACAACGGGAACTCGTCCACCACACAGCAGCAGGCCGTGGGGTCGGGCGCCTCGAACCAGAGCAATACCGCCCAGGTGAACGGCTCCGCCTTCACGGCGATCCGTCAGGACAACGTGTCGGTCAACTTCACCAACCTCTGGTGAGCCGGGGCCCCTCGGGGTCGGGGTCAGTGGGGTGACGACTGCCCGGGTGGCGGCGCTGCGGCGCGGCTGCCCGGGCGGTCGCGCGTCCGCGGGCGGGGGGCGGCCGGGTGAGTTCGCCCACGCGCGCGTGGATGCCCGCGCGGGTGCGATGGGGGCGGGGGCGCGGCAGCGCGGGCATTGACACGGGCGTCGTATCTGACGGACAGTCAGAAACCCCGACTCGTACGCGTACGTCCGGACCCCGGAGGCCGCCGCCGTGCACCTCGCCCCGACCGAACGCCAGCAACGCCTGCGTGCCGAACTCCGCTCCTACTTCCGCACCGTCATGGCGGAGGGCAGGGGCCGGGCGGAAGCCTCGCAGGGCGGCGACCGTGAAGACGGCGATCCCACGGGGGCCGACTCGACCGGCCTCGGTCCGACCGGCCTCGGTCCCACCGGCCTCGGCCCCACCGGTCCCGGACCGGCCGGCCCCGGCTGCGCCGACGACCCCGCGGCCCAACGCGCCCTGCTCCGCCGTATCGGCGCCGACGGGATGCTGGGGCTCGGCTGGCCCGTCGAGTACGGCGGCCAGGGGCGCGGGCCCGACGAGCAGTTCGTCTTCTTCGACGAGGCGTACCGCGCCGACGCCCCCGTCTCGATGGTCACGCTCAACACGGTCGGGCCGACGCTGATGCGCTACGGGACCGAGGAGCAGAAAGCGTTCTTCCTCCCCCGGATCCTCGCCGGCGAGCTGGTCTTCGCGATCGGGTACAGCGAGCCGGGCGCCGGGACGGACCTCGCCTCGCTGCGGACCCGGGCCGTACGGGACGGGGACGACTGGCTGATCGACGGCCAGAAGATCTTCACTTCCAACGCCCAGAACGCCGACTGGATCTGGCTCGCCTGCCGTACGGACCCGGCGGCGCCCAAGCACCGGGGCATTTCGATCATCCTCGTTCCGACCGACGCACCCGGTTTCTCCTGGACCCCGGTCCACACCGTGGGCGGCCTGACGACGACGGCCACGTACTACGACGGGATCCGCGTTCCGGCCGCGAACCTGGTCGGGGAGGAGAACGGCGGGTGGGGTCTGATCACCAACCAGCTCAACCACGAGCGGGTCGCGCTCGCCGCGATCGGCATGCAGGCCGAGGCGTTCTTCGAGGCGGCGCTGCACCGGGCCCGTACCCCCGATCCGGTGACTGGGCGGCGCAGGGTTGACGCGCCGTGGGTGCGTTTCAGGATCGCCGAGACACATGCCCGGCTGGCGGCGAATCGCCTGCTCAACTGGCGTTTGGTGGGGGACGTGGGGGCCGGTTCACCGGCCCCCGGGGACGCCGCGGGGGTGAAGTTCGCGGGAACGGAATCGGCGGTCGAGACGTATCGAATGTGCCAGGAGATCTCGGGGGAGACGGCGCTGCTGCGGGGAGGGTCGCCGGGCGCCGTGGGGGACGGGGAGCTGGAGCGGATGAACCGCGCGGCGCAGATCAACACGTTCGGGGGCGGGGTGAGCGAGGTGCAGCGGGAGATCGTCGCGACGATGCGGCTCGGGATGAAGAGGGGGCGCAGGTAGATGGCCGAGGACGTGTCCACGCGCTCGCGGGGGCGCATCGCGGACGGGAACGAGCGGGCCGTGCACCCCGACCCGGACGAGCGGGCCGTGCACCCGGACCCGGACGAGCGGGCCGTGCACCCGGACCCGGGCGAGCGGGCCGTGCACCCGGACCCGGGCGAGCGGGCCGCGCCCCCTGACACGGGTGGGCTGTACGGACGTCTCAAGGCGTACGAGGGCCGGTCGGCGGCGCGCGAGGGCGTCGGCAAGGACCTGGTCAACGAGCCGATGATCAGGC
This sequence comes from Streptomyces sp. NPDC005878, assembly GCF_040629815.1. Taxonomy (NCBI): domain Bacteria; kingdom Bacillati; phylum Actinomycetota; class Actinomycetes; order Kitasatosporales; family Streptomycetaceae; genus Streptomyces; species Streptomyces sp. NPDC005878. The sequence goes on along the minus strand of NZ_JBEXWK010000010.1, from coordinate 113,725 downwards.
ACTGGTGCGAGGCGATGGGCGACACCAACCCGGCGTACCGGGGGCCGGACGCGATCGCCCCGCCCACCATGCTCCAGGCCTGGACGATGGGCGGCCTCTCGGGGCACACGGACCGCTCGGGCGCCCACGACGAGCTGTTCGCGCTGCTCGACGGCGCCGGTTTCACCTCGGTGGTCGCGACCGACTGCGAGCAGGAGTACCTACGGGAGCTGCGCCCGGGAGACCGGATCACCTATGACGCGGTGATCGAGACGGTCTCGGAGCAGAAGACCACGAAGCTGGGGACGGGCCACTTCGTCACCACGCGGATGGACGTCCGCGCGAACGGCGAGCTCGCGGGCACGCACCGCTTCCGGATCCTCAAGTACGCCCCGGCCCGCCGCACCCCCGAGGGGCGGCGCCCGAGACCGGTCGTCAACCGGGACAACACCGGATTCTGGGACGGCGCCGCCGCCCACAAGCTGCTGATCCAGCGCTGCACCGGCTGCGGCGAACTGCGCTTCCCCTGGCTGCCGGGGTGCAACGGCTGCGGGGCGGCGGAATGGGACACAGTGGAGGCGAGCGGCGCCGGGACGGTGTTCTCGTACGTCGTGATGCACCACCCCCGCTTCCCCGGATTCGCCGAGCCCGGCACGGGTGGGGCCGACGGTGATGCTCCGTACGCGGTCGGCCTGATCGAACTGGCCGAGGGCGTGCGGATGATCAGCAACGTGGTGGGCGTGCCGTACGACAAGGTGCGCATCGGGATGCCCGTGCGCCTGGAGTTCCTCCGGGTGGACGAGGACCTGGAACTGCCGGTGTTCCGAGGGAGTGAGGGTGGCTGATGGACTTCACCCCCACCGAGGAGGAGGCGGCGGTCCGCGAGCTGGCCGGGGAGATCTTCGGAGACCTCGCCACCCATGAACGCCTCACCGCCGCCGGGACCGGGTCGGACACCGAGCTGTGGAAGGCCCTGTGCGGTGCCGGGCTGCCCGGGGCCGTCGAGGAGACGGGGCTGCTCGGACTGGTCCTCGCGCTGGAGGAGCAGGGCCGGACCACCGCCCAGGCGCCGTTCGCGGCGAGCTGCGTCTACGGAGTCCTGGCACTGGCCGCTCACGGCTCCCCGGACCAGCGCGACCGGCTGCTCCCGTCTCTGAGGGACGGTACGGCGGTGGCGACCGGCGCCTTCCCTTCGCACGCGGCGGTGCGGGCCTCGACCGACGGCGGCCCGAGGGGCGAGCTGACCGGAGTGGTGCCGGTGGTCCCCTGGCTGCGCGATGCCACACACGTCCTGGTGGCGGACGGGGAGGGGGCCCTGTGGTGGATACGGATGGGAGCACCCGGGACCGTGACGGAACGGGTCGAGACGACGGCGCCCTGGTCGGCCGGCCGGCTCACGCTCTCGGGAGCCCGGGGCGAACGGGTCGGCGGCCCGGGACCCGGCGCCTACGAGGACGTGCTGGCGACCGCCCGTACCGCCTTCGCCGGACTCCAGACGGGAGTGTGCGCGGGGTCGCTGGCCCGCGCGGTGGAGCACACCAACACCCGTGAGCAGTTCGGGCGGCCGCTCGCCACCCTCCAGGCGGTCCAGCTGAGGGCGGCCGACGCGTACATGGACACCGAGGCGATACGGGTGACTTCGTACGAGGCGGCGTGGCGGCGCGACCGGGGGCTGCCGTACCGCACGCACGCGCTCACGGCGGCCTGGTGGGCGTCCGAGGCGGGCAGGAGGGTCGTCCACGCGGGCCAGCATCTGCACGGGGGGCTCGGCGCGGACCTGGAGCACCCGGTGCACCGGCACTTCCTCTGGGGACGCCAGATCGACGCGTATCTGGGGTGCGGCGCCGAACTGCTGGAGGAGCTGGGCGGATTGCTCGTCGAGGGAGCAGAGGGAGCAGAGGGACCGGAAGGATCAGAAGGCTCAGGAGAAGCGGAACAAGGCCAAGCAACCGAAGAGCCCAAGAAAGCCAAGGAACCGAAGAAGCCCAACGAGTCGAGGGAGGGGAGGGCGCGGCATGAAGGCGGGAGACGAGCTGCCACCGCTGGAGATCCCGGTCACCCGGACCCTGATCGTCGCCGGGGCCGTGGCCTCCCGCGACTACCAGGACGTGCACCATGACGCGGTGCTCGCCCGGGAGAAGGGGGCCCCGGACATCTTCATGAACATCCTGACGACCAACGGCCTGGTCGGGCGGTACATCACCGATCACTTCGGCCCCGAGGCGCGGTTGCGCGCGGTACGGATACGGCTGGGGGCACCCAACCATCCGGACGACACCCTGACCTTGACCGGCACCGTCACCGCCGTGGAGGATGGCACGGCCGAGGTGCGGGTGCTGGGGGCGAACCGGCTGGGCCCCCACGTCACCGGGACCGTCACGGTCGCCCTCCCCCGGCCGGGGACGGGCGGCGCGGGGGAGGCGGCGGTATGAGCGTGCGGCGGGCCGACTCGCTCGGCGGGAAGGCGGCGATCGTCGGGATAGGGGCCACCGAGTTCTCCAAGGACTCGGGGCGCAGCGAGCTGAAGCTCGCCGTGGAGGCGGTGCGTGCCGCGCTCGACGACGCCGGGCTCACCCCCGACGACGTCGACGGCATGGTCACCTTCACCATGGACACCAGCCCGGAGATCACCGTGGCGCAGGCGGCCGGCATCGGCGAGCTGTCGTTCTTCTCGCGGATCCACTACGGCGGCGGGGCCGCGTGCGCGACCGTTCAGCAGGCCGCGCTCGCGGTGGCCTCGGGGGTGGCGGAAGTGGTCGTCTGCTACCGGGCGTTCAACGAGCGTTCGGGGCGCCGGTTCGGGTCCGGGGTGCGGCACCGTGAGCCCTCCGCCGAGGGTGCGGCGCTCGGCTGGTCGCTGCCGTTCGGGCTGCTCACCCCGGCCTCCTGGGTCGCCATGGCCGCCCAGCGCTATCTGCACACGTACGGGCTGACGCCGGAGGCGTTCGGGCAGGTGGCCGTCGTCGACCGGCGCCACGCGGCGACCAACCCGGCGGCGTACTTCTACGGCAGGCCGATCACGCTCGCCGACCACGCCGCCTCACGGTGGATCGTGGAGCCGCTGCGGCTGCTGGACTGCTGCCAGGAGACGGACGGCGGCCAGGCGATCGTCGTCACCACGGCCGAGCGGGCCCGGGACCTGCGCCGGCCGCCCGCCGTGATCACCGCGGCCGCGCAGGGGGCCGGTCGCAGACAGGAGGGGATGACGAGCTTCTACCGGGACTCCCTGACCGGGCTGCCCGAGATGGGAGTGGTGGCGCGCCAGCTGTGGCGGACGTCCGGGCTGACTCCGGCGGAGATCGACGTGGCGATCCTGTACGACCACTTCACCCCGTTCGTCCTGATGCAGCTGGAGGAGTTCGGGTTCTGCGGGGAGGGGGAGGCGGCGGATTTCGTGGCGGCGGACGCGTTGCCGCTGAACACGCACGGGGGACAGCTGGGCGAGGCGTATCTGCACGGGATGAACGGGATAGCGGAGGCCGTCCGGCAGGTCAGGGGGCTGGCGGCCAATCAGATACCGGACGCCGGACGCGTGCTGGTGACGGCCGGGACGGGTGTGCCGACTTCAGGGCTGATCCTGAGCGCGGACGGCTGAACTTCCGTACACGGAAGGATGATCTCCTGCACGGACGGCTGAGACACGGGGGCGAGCGGTGGCCGTCGCGAGCTGACGGCCTTTCACTCACCCTATGCACAGCCTTACATCGATCCGGCCCTGGTATCTGGGCATCGTCACGCCACCGCTCGCCGTGGCCACCACGCTCGCCGCTCTGCTCACGTTGAGTCCGTCCGCGTCGGCGGCGCCGACACCCGACGTCCCGGCGGCGGCGGCGTCGGCCTCGGCTGCGACGGCTCCGGCCGCGACGGCTCCGGCCGCGACGGCTCCGGTCGCGACGGCTCCGGAGACCGACGCGGCCGACGCGACCGACGCGGCAGACGCGGCCGACGTCGCCGGAGCCGCCTTCGTTCCGGCGGACTCGGTGGACAGCCCGGCGGTGCTGGCGCGTGCCGTGCACTACCAGGGGGCGGCGTTCGACACCTGCCAGGCGCCACCGCTGGCGACGATGAAGGCCTGGCGGTCCTCGTCGTCGTACCGAGGGGTCGGTGTCTACTTCGGGGGGCGCGGCCGCGGCTGCCCCGTCCAGCACCACCTCAACCGGAGCTGGCTGACGGACGTGGACCGGATGGGCTGGCGGGTGCTGCCGATCTTCGTCGGCTCGCAGTCGCCGTGCGTACGGTCGCAGGCGAAGCGGAAGGTGCGGATGAGCGCGGACTCGGCCCCCCAGGGCCGGGCAGAGGGGAGGGAGGCGGCCGAGGCGGCCGGGAAGCTGGGCATCCAGCAGGGCAGTGCGCTCTACCTGGACATGGAGGCGTACGACGCGAACAACGCGGCGTGCGCCCGGACGACGCTGGCGTTCGTGCGGGCATGGAACCGCGAGGTGCGCGGCCGGGGTTTCCTGCCCGGGTTCTACAGCAGCGCGGCCTCCGGAGTACGGCACATGGAGCAGGCCCGGCGCGCCGGGCAGTCCGACCTGCCGTCGGTGATGTGGTTCGCGCGGTGGGGCTCGGGGCCCTCCCTGTACGGGGAGCCGACCCTGCACGCGGACGCGTGGAGCCCGCACCGGCGCATCCACCAGTACGCGGGGAACGTGACCGAGACGCACGGCGGGCGGCGGCTCGTGGTGGACCGGAACACGGTGGATGCCCCGGTCGCCCGCTTCCGACCCTGAGGAGCCCAGGGACCTCCTCCACCTTCAGGAGGTCCAGCCACCCCTACCCGTACAACCTGAGAGGGACCCCGCTTCGCGACCTGGGGCCGATCCGTGGCGTAGCGGGCGCTCCTAGCGTGGAGGTATGACCACGCCTGTCTGCAACAGCGCCTCCCGGGCGGCGACGCCGTACCCGTCGTTCGCCTCGTACATGAGGGCCCGAGGCCCCGTGCTGCTGCGTACCGCACGCTCGCTGACCGCGAACCCGAGCGACGCCGAGGACCTGTTGCAGACGGCCCTCACCAAGACGTACGTCGCCTGGGACCGGATCGAGGACCACCGCGCCCTCGACGGCTATGTGCGCCGTGCGCTCCTGAACACCCGGACCTCGCAGTGGCGCAAGCGCAAGGTGGACGAGTTCGCCTGCGACGAGCTGCCCGAGCCGGAGTCGGTGCCGGAGCCCGACCCGGCCGACCAGCAGGTCCTGCACGACGCGATGTGGCGTGCCGTGATGAAGCTGCCGGACCGGCAGCGGGCGATGGTCGTGCTGCGGTACTACGAGGACCTCAGCGAGGCGCAGACCGCCGAGGTCCTCGGGGTCTCGGTCGGCACGGTGAAGAGCGCGGTCTCGCGGGCGCTGGGCAAGCTCCGCGAGGACCCGGAGCTCGCCCCGGTCCGCTGACCGGGATCCGGGCCACCGGTAGCGGGCGCGGGGGTCCGCATACCGCGTGACCTTGGTCTCGTGGGTGATTCCTTACCTCCGGGTAGTGACATACCGCGCGGTACGTGAGCAGAATCGGCACACCCTTATCGCCACGTGGCGCACCGTAGCGCCCCCGGGAGGCCGCCGTGCTGAGCACCATGCAGGACGTACCGCTGCTGATCTCGCGGATCCTGACCCACGGGTCGACGATCCACGGCAAGTCGCAGGTCACGACCTGGACCGGCGAGGCGGAGCCACGGCGCCGCAGTTTCGCCGAGATCGGCGTCCGGGCCGCGCAGCTGGCGCACGGCCTGCGCGAGCTCGGGGTCGAGGACGGTCAGGCGACGGCCACCCTGATGTGGAACAACGCCGAGCACGTTGAGGCGTACCTCGCGATCCCCTCCATGGGCGCGGTCCTGCACACGCTGAACCTGCGGCTCCCGGCCGAGCAGTTGATCTGGATCGTCAACCACGCGGCCGACCGCGTGATCATCGTCAACGGTTCGCTGCTGCCACTGCTCGCCCCGCTGCTGCCGCATCTGCCGACCGTCGAGCACATCGTGGTCTCCGGGCCCGGCGACCGTTCGCTGCTCGACGACATCGACGGCGCGGGGCCGCAGGTGCACGAGTACGAGGAGCTGCTCGCGGGCCGCCCGGCCTCGTACGACTGGCCGCAGCTGGACGAGCACACCGCCGCCGCCATGTGCTACACCTCCGGCACCACTGGCGACCCCAAGGGCATCGTCTACTCGCACCGGTCGGTCTATCTGCACTCGATGCAGGTCAACATGGCCGAGTCGATGGGCCTCACCGACAAGGACACGACGCTGGTCGTGGTGCCGCAGTTCCATGTGAACGCCTGGGGGCTGCCGCACGCGACCTTCATGACCGGCGTCAGCATGCTGATGCCGGACCGCTTCCTCCAGCCCGCTCCGCTCGCCGAGATGATCGAGCGTGAGAAGCCCACCCACGCCGCCGCCGTACCGACCATCTGGCAGGGCCTGCTCGCCGAGGTCACCGCGCGCCCCAAGGACCTCTCCTCGATGGTGAAGGTGACCATCGGCGGCGCCGCCTGTCCGCCCTCGCTGATGGAGGCGTACGACAAGCTCGGCGTCCGGCTCTGTCAAGCGTGGGGCATGACCGAGACCTCGCCGCTGGGCACCATGGCCAACCCGCCGGCCGGCCTCTCGGCCGAGGAGGAGTGGCCCTACCGGGTCACCCAGGGCCGCTTCCCGGCGGGCGTCGAGGCGCGGCTGACCGGTCCCGGCGGGGAGATCCTGCCCTGGGACAACGAGTCGGCCGGTGAACTGGAGGTCCGGGGCACCTGGATCGCGGGCGCGTACTACGGCGGCGCGGGCGGCGAGGACTTCCGGCCCGCCGACAAGTTCAGCGAGGACGGCTGGCTGAAGACCGGCGACGTCGGTGTGATCAGCCCGGACGGCTATCTGACGCTCACCGACCGCGCCAAGGACGTCATCAAGTCGGGCGGGGAGTGGATCTCCTCGGTCGATCTGGAGAACGCCCTGATGGCGCACCCCGAGGTCGCCGAGGCCGCGGTCGTCGCCGTCCCCGACGAGAAGTGGGGCGAGCGCCCGCTGGCCACGGTCGTCCTGAAGCCGGGGGCGAGCGCCGACTACGCGGCCCTCAAGGACTTCCTCGCCCGGTCGGTCGCCAAGTGGCAGCTGCCGGAGCGGTGGACGATCGTCGCGTCGGTGCCGAAGACGAGCGTGGGGAAGTTCGACAAGAAGGTGATCCGCAAGCAGTACGCGGACGGGGAGCTGGACATCACCGAGCTGCGCTGACACGGCGGCCCGGCGAGCCGGGCCGCCTGGGCATGTTTCACGTGAAACATGCCCCCTGAGCGGCCCGGTGAGCTCCAGCGATTCCCAGCGATTCCCAGCGGCTCCCAGCGATTCCCAGGGAGTTCCGGTGAGTCCCGAGGGTCCGGGCGGTGAGCCCCGGTGAGGCGGAACGCGGCGGGGGCCGGTCGATGTTTCACGTGAAACACCCACCGGCCCCCACCTCTGTCCGTACCGGCCCTAGTTGGTGCCGATCTTCGCCAGCAGGTCGACGATCCGGCCCTGGACCTCGGCGCTCGTCGAGCGCTCGGCCAGGAACAGCACCGTCTCCCCCGCCGACAGCTTCGGCAGCTCGGGCTGGTTGAGCCCCGCCGAGGTGTAGACGACGAGCGGCGTGTGGTTCAACTGCCCGTTCGCCCGCAGCCAGTCGACGATCCCGGCGCGGCGGCGGCGTACCTGCATCAGGTCCATCACGACCAGGTTCGGCCGCATCTGGCCCGCCAGCGTCACGGCCTCGGTGTCGGTGGCGGCCCGCGCGACCTGCATACCCCGCCGCTCCAGCGTGGCCGTCAGGGCGAGCGCGATCTCCTCGTGCTCCTCGATCAGCAACACCCGGGGCGGGTGCTGCTCGCTGTCGCGGGGAGCGAGGGCCTTCAGCAGGACGGCCGGATCGGCGCCGTACGCGGCCTCGCGCGTCGCCTGTCCCAGACCGGCCGTCACCAGCACCGGCACCTCGGCGGCCACAGCCGCCTGCCGCAGCGACTGGAGCGCGGTACGGGTGATGGGCCCGGTCAGCGGGTCGACGAAGAGCGCGGCCGGGAACGCCGCGATCTGCGCGTCCACCTCCTCGCGGGAGTGCACGACCACCGGCCGATAGCCGCGGTCACTCAGCGCCTGCTGGGTGGAGACGTCCGGCGCGGGCCAGACGAGCAGCCGGCGCGGGTTGTCGAGCGGCTCGGGCGGCAGCTCGTCGTCGACGGGCTGCGGGTGCGGCCGGTTGGCGACCTCCACGGCTCCCCCGGGCCCGTCCAGCGGCTCGGGACCTTCGGCGCCCTTGTCCGGCGCCCCTATGGCGTACGCCCGCCCCTGCCCCTCCGAGGGCGGGGAGAGCAGCGACGTGGGGGACGGGCCCGGGCGCTCGGCCTCGGTGGTCCCGGCGGGGCGCTCACCCTCGGGGGGCGTACCGAGCTTGCGGCGCCGCCCCGAGCCGGAGGGGCCGGAGGGCTGCTGGACGAAGGGCACGCCCTGGCCGAGGGTGCGCACGCTGAACGCGCGGCCCTGGGAGGCGTCGTCGGGCAGGGGGGCCGCCTCGGCGGGCAGCGGCTGACGGGCGGGCTGCGGCGAGGTGCCGCCCGCCGTCTCCGGCCCGTTCGCCGGAACGGCCCCGCCGACCGCCCACGCGGGCGGCTGTTCGACGGGGTGCGGCTGCGGCGGAGTGTGCTCGTCGACGTCGTCGTTGCGTACGGCGCCGTGGTGCGGGCGGCCGGCGGGGCGGCCCTGGGCGGGCCCGTTCGCCAACGGGCGGTGGGCCGGGGCGGGTCCGGCGCCGGGGCCGTTGGCCAGCGGGCGGTGGGCCGGGGCCGACGGGGCCGGGAGGGGCTGGTGCGGGTCGGGGACCCCGGGCCGGTTCGGGTCCGCGGGGATGCCGGTGCCCTGGCCGGGCGCCGTTCCGGGCAGCCCCAGGGGCCTGCCGGGACCGGCCGCACGGGAGCGGTCGGCGTCGGCCGGTCCGGCGGGCCGCGCGGTGTCCGGGCCGTGCGGAGCGAAACCCTCGGGCGGGACCGGGCGGTCGGCGTCGGCGGGCGGGAGGGCGAACGCCGTGCGCACGGTCCCCTCCTCGGCCTCCGGGGCGGCCGCGAGAGCCCTGCGGGCACGACGGCCGCCGGGCCCCGCGTCGGCGGCGCGCGCGTCCCCCGGTTGCCCGTCCGCGTCGGGGACCGCCTCGCCGCCACTGGCGGGCAGGGCGCGGCGGGCGCGGCGGCCCGAGGGAGCGGCCGGGTCGGTCGCCATGCCCTGCGGCGGAACAGTCTCGCTCAGCGCGGCCGGCCGCCCGGTGCCGGGCTGGCGGGCGCTCTCGGCGGCGGTGACGATCGAGCCCTCGGAGGGCGCGGCGCTCCCCTCGGCGGGGCTGGGACGCCCGCGCCGCCGCCCCGTCCCGGAGGAGCCGCCCGTGTCGCCCGAGGGTCCGGCCGGGCTGCCCGAAGTCCCGTCGCCGGGGGCGCCGGTGGGACCGTTGCCAGCAGCGTACGGCTGCGCGCCGCCCGGGGCGGCCTCGGTGCCGGGCATGCCGACGGCCGGGCCGTTCGGGGTCCCGCCGGACGGGCCGCCGGGCCCGAAGGGATGGGCGCCGGAAGCGCCTTCCGGCGTACCCCCGGCGGAGTTGTGGGGCACGGCGCCGGCCGGTCCGGCACCGGGCGCACCCGGCATACCTGGGGCAACGGGCGCACCCGGCACGCCCGGGGCATTGGGGACGCCCGGGGTGCCCGGCAGGACCGGAGCACCGGGGCCGGCCGGCGCACCGCCCGCTCCCGGGCCGCCGGACGGGCCCCCACCCGGGGTGCCCCGCCCCGTAACGGAAACCCCGCCGGGACCCTCACCGGAACCCGGACCGCCGCCCTCGCCCGCCTGCTGCGCGGGGATGCGTTCGAGTGCGGCCGGGGACGCGGCGGACGGGTCGGGCCGCTGGTCCTCCTGGGCGCGGCCCCGGCGGCGGCCGGTCGGGGACTTCTCCTCCTCGACGGGGCTCGCCAGGAACGCGTCCGTGGAGGCCCGCCGGGCGCGGCGGCGGCCCGAGCCGGACGGCTGGGCCGGCTCCGGCGCCGCGACGAGGGCGACCTCGGCCGCGGCGGGCTCGGGCACCGAGCCCGCACCCTGCCCCAGCGGGACCTCCAGGACGTACGCGCTGCCGCTCATGCCCGGCACCTCGACCGTCTGGAGCACACCGCCGTGGGCCCGCACGATGCCCTGGACGATGGGCTCGTGGACGGGATCGCCCCCGGCGTAGGGCCCGCGCACCTCGATGCGTACGACGTCGCCGCGGACCGCCGCCGCGACGACGACCGTGGAGTCCATGTATCCCCCGGCGGCGACCGGGGCGTTGCCCGTGGCGTCGACGCCCGCCACGTCCGCCACCAGGTGCGCCAGCGCCGTGGAGAGCCGTACGGGGTCGATCTCGGCCTCGATGGGGGGCGCGTGGACGGCGAACTGGGCCCGGCCCGGCCCGATCAGCTCCACGGCGCCCTCGACGCCCGCCGCGACCACGTTTCCGACCAGCACCTTCGCCTTCTTCAGCTCCTCCGTACCGGAGTCGAGCCGCTGGAAGGCCAGGACGTTGTCGACGAGGGTGGTCATCCGGGCGTACCCGGCGGCCAGATGGTGCAGCACCTGATTGGCCTCGGGCCACAGCTGGCCCGCGTCGTCGGCCGCCAGCGTGGACAGCTCGCGGCGCAGCTCGTCCAGCGGCCCGCGCAGCGAACCGCCGAGCACCGAGAGCAGCTGCTGGTGGCGTGCGGAGAGCGCGTCGTAGCGGGAGGTCTCGCGCTCCAGGACCTCCGCGTGCTTCTTGGCCTGCTCCTCGTACGGGCGGCGGTCGGTGAACGTCATCACCGCCCCGACCAGCAGATCCCCGTCCCGTACGGGCGCGGTCGTCAGGTCGACGGGCACGGCGGCGCCGCTCTTCGCCCACAGCACCTGGTTGCGCACCCGGTGCTTGCGGCCGGACTTCAGGGTGTCGGCGAGCGGGCTGCCCTCGTACGGGAACGGCTCGCCGTCGGCGCGCGAGTGCAGCACCAGCGGGTGCAGCTCCTGGCCGCCGAGGTCGCTGGCGCGGTAGCCGAGGATCTGCGCGGCGGCCGGGTTGACCAGGACGACACGGCCCTCGGTGTCGGTGCCGACCACGCCCTCGGCGGCCGCGCGCAGGATCATCTCGGTCTGCCGCTGCGAACGGGCGAGCTCCGCCTCGGTGTCGACGGTGCCGGAGAGGTCACGGACGACGATCATGAGGAGTTCGTCGCCGGAGTAGTGCGCGCCGCCGCTTCCGTAGGAGGAGGACGGCGAGGCGTACGCGTCGCGTCCGTCCTCCAGGTTGGCGCTGGTCACCTCGACGGGGAACTCGCTGCCGTCGGTGCGCCGGGCCACCATCCGGGTCGGCTTGGTGCGGCCCTGCTCGTCCTCGGACTCGGGGCGGCGCATCGAGCCCGGGATGAGCTTGGAGTCGAAGGAGGGCAGCAGGTCGAGCACGCCCCGCCCCACGAGCCCGGTCCCCGGGGACTCGAACATCTCCAGGGCGATGGTGTTCGCGTTGACGACCGTGCCGTTGCAGTTGACGAGCACGAGCCCGTCCGGAAGGGCGTCAAGTATGGCTGCGAGGCGAGCAGCGCCTCGGGATGGCCTGCTGCTCACGACGACGCTTCCTCCCTGAACCACTGCACCTTGCGGCCTGTCACTGGGAGGGAGTCTAAAGGCAGGGGATGGGCGCGCGACGGCGGATGAGGGGGAGCTCTCACCAATCTTCTGTGACCACGGCGTATGCCAGGAGATCGCGCCGACGGTGTGGGGCGCGTCCGGCTGGCGTGCCGGGGCCGCGTGCTTCGGGCGCCCCGTAGGGACGCTCACCGTCTCGCCGTCCGAGCCCTCACGGAACATTCACCGGGCACGCACCGGGGTTTCCGCCGGGACGCTCATCGGGGTTCCGAGGGAGACGCGCACCGGGTCGCTCGCCGGGGGCTTTACCGAGAGGCTCACCGTCACCCGGAGCTCACCGAGGTCCGGGCAGAACCGGGACCAGGGTCCTCCACCGGCTGATCTCGCACCCGTTGCGCAGGTTGTACTTGGCGTCCACCGGCCGTCCCGCCCAGCTGCCGGTGACGCGGGCGGTGGCGTCGCCGCCGTAGATCATCGTGCAGCGCGCCTCCGGGGGGACGGGCGCGAACGGATCCTTGCCCCAACCGGTGAGCTTCTCCATCCGGTCGCACGCCTGGAGGATCTGCGGGTGGTCGCCCCCGGGCGGGTGGCACTCCAGCTCGTACGTGCCGTCCGTCTCCCCGTTGTGCGCGATCCTCACCGTGAGGTGGTCCGGGACGGGCTCCTGGTCGTGGCCACCGAGGAGGGGGAGCGAGGGCAGCGGCAGGGGGGCGGACGCCAGGGCCGGGGGCGCGGTGGCGAGCGCCGCCGTGGCGGCGGTGGCGAGCGCGGTGACGACGAGGCGACGCAGCATGCGGGCTCCACGGGGTGGACGGGGTGGGTCCGGCCCCACCGGGGCGGGACGGATTCGGCATGCCTAACGCGCCGAAGCCCCGCGCGTTGCGCCCGGACCGCCGGCCGGCGGCGTGGCCGGCCCCGCGAGACCGCGCCGGACCGCCGCCCTTTCGCCCCCCGGTCCCGGGACGGACCGCAGGTCGGCCGCGCTCCCGCACCCGGAAAACGTGGGCCGCCTAACGCTTTGCCCTGGCGCCCACCTGCCTAGTACCGTGGGGTCCGATTGGTGACGCGGAGCAAGGCTGTGTCATCATCTGCACGCACCACTCGCGTACGCGAGAGGGTGTGCTGGAGGCGTCGCCTAGTCCGGTCTATGGCGCCGCACTGCTAATGCGGTTTGGGTCTTAAAGCCCATCGAGGGTTCAAATCCCTCCGCCTCCGCCAGCTCAACCCGAAGCCCCGGCCCCACGGCCGGGGCTTCGGTCGTTTCCGGGCTCGATCGTTTCCGGGCGGGGCCGCGAGGGTGCTCGGGTAGGGCTGCCGCCGTATCCGGATGGGCGGGGCTCGGTTGCGCCGCCCTCTGCCCTCTGCCTTCTGCCAGCCCGCGGCTCGCCGCCCGCCCCATGCGACCGCGACACCCGATCTCCGCGCTCCAGGCCACCTGATCCGGTGACCCCGGTCACATTTCCCCTGTTACGGGCACATCGAGCCCACCGGGCCCGCTCCCCCGCCCACGCCTCGGTGAGGGTATTTCCGCAGGTCAGAGGGGGTGGGGCTAATGGATTTCGCGTGACGGCGCAGGTCATGTAATGTTGTTCCCGCAACGCCGACCGGGAAGAAAAAAACCGGGAAGCAACGCAACAAGCACTCGTAGCTTAACGGATAGAGCATCTGACTACGGATCAGAAGGTTGCAGGTTCGAATCCTGCCGAGTGCACAGCGAAAGGCCCCCCGGAGAGATCCGGGGGGCCTTTTTCGTGTGTTCGCTTGTGTCCGCTTGTCCACAGGCTCGCCCCGGTGTCAGTGGGCCGGGCTACCGTCGATGACATGGCTGGGGTCTGGCGTAGTGGTGGGGTTCGGTGGGGGGACGGTGGGGCTGGGCTCGTTTGGGTGGGGGAGTGGGGGGATCGGCGGGTCAGTTCCCTGGTGCGGGGTGGGGGCGTCGGGTTTCGGGTGGTGGGGGAGCGGGGGTGTGTGGGGGCGCGGGGGAATCCGTGTCCCGGGGGGCTCGTCGTGGGGCGGGGGAGTGCTCAGGCACGGTGTGCGGAGTGTGCGCGGCTCGATCGGGTCGGGTCCGTCGCCGCCGATGGGGTGCCGGAGGATCCCCGGGTCTACCGGGTCTATCTCGCCTGGTTCGGGAGCGGGCTCGTCAAGGTCGGGATCACCGCTGAGGAGCGGGGAGGCGCGCGGCTGCGGGAGCAGGGGGCCGTCTGCTTCTCCTGGCTGGGGCGCGGGCCGCTGATGGCCGCGCGGCGGTGCGAGGAGTTGCTGCGGGCCGCGCTCGGGGTGCCCGATCGTGTCTCGTACGAGCAGAAGAGGGTCGTACGGGCCTCGCTCCCCGGTGTCGAGGAGCGCGCGGACGAGGTGTGCGCGCTGCACGGGCGGGCCGTCGCGCTCGGGGGGTGGCCCGAGTCGCTGGAAGCGCTGCCGTGCCGTGTCGTCGACCACGGGGCGCTGTTCGGGCTCGACGCCCTGGTGCCCGCGCACGGCGTGGTGCGTGAGCTGGCGCCCGACGGGGTCGTCGGCGGGCGGGTGCTCGCCGTCGCCGGGCCCGATCTCCACCTGGAGGCGGCGGGCGGGCGCGTCCTCGTCCTCGACACCCGGCTCATGAGCGGATGGGGGCTCGCCGCCGCCCCCGCCGACAGCGGCATCACCGTACCCGTGCGGGTCCTGCGCCCCCCTGACGTGCAGGACCAGCTCTTCTGACGTCTCAAGGTCAAGACTTGGATCCCTTTTGGATCCCTTCGAGTAAGGGGTATGGACACGTTCACCAATGACAGCGGAGGGTGGGGCCCATGAGCGATCACCTTGTGCCCCGTCCCATCGCCGGCATCGAACCGCCTTACCACGTCGTCGTGTTCAGCTCCCTGCGCACCGAGGACGACGGGGGGTACGGCGAGACCGCCGACCTCATGAACACACTCGTCAAGGAGATACCGGGCTACCTCGGCCACGAGAACGCCCGCAACCCGGGCGGCCTCAGCATCACCGTCTCGTACTTCCGCGACGAGGAGGCCATCGCCGCCTGGCGCTCCCGCCTGGAGCACCAGCGCGCCCAGCGGCGCGGGCGCGCCGAGTGGTACGAGAGCTACAGCTGTCATGTCGCCAAGGTCGAGCGGAGCTACAGCTTCCAGCGCGACAGCGGTGAGGCAGGACGCGACGGGGACAGCCTTGCCGGTCGGTGAAGCCGAAGACGTTCTCGTCCGGGAGTTCTCCGCCCGGCTCGGTCTGCCCGGACTCGTCGACGTGCACACGCACTTCATGCCCGAGCCCGTCCTGAAGAAGGTGTGGGCCTACTTCGACTCGGCCGGGCCCCTCACCGGCGTGGAGTGGCCCATCGCGTACCGCGAGGAGGAGGCGCGGCGCATCGAGATCCTTCGGGAGTTCGGGGTGCGCGCCTTCACCGCGATGCTCTATCCGCACAAGGCGGACATGGCCCGGTGGCTCAACGGCTGGGCCGTCGACTTCGCGCGGCGCACGCCCGGCTGTCTGCACACCGCCACCTTCTTCCCGGAGGAGGGGGCGGGCGCGTACGTCGAGGAGGCGCTCGGCGCCGGGGCGCGGGTCTTCAAGGCGCATGTCCAGGTGGGGGGTTACGACCCCAACGACCCGCTCCTCGACCCGGTGTGGGGCGTGCTCGCCGAGGCGGCCGTGCCCGTCGTCGTGCACTGCGGCTCCGGGCCCGCGCCCGGCAGGCACACCGGGCCGGAGCCCATCGCGCGGCTGCTCGCCCGGCATCCCCGGCTGCGGCTGGTCGTGGCACACATGGGGATGCCGGAGTACCGGGACTTCCTGGCGCTCGCCGACGCGTACGAGGGGGTCCTGCTGGACACGACCATGGCGTTCACCGACTTCGGCGAGCGGTTCGCGCCGTTCCCGGCGGACGCGCTGCCCCGGCTGCGCGACCTGGGCGGGCGGGTGCTGCTCGGGTCGGACTTCCCCAACATCCCGTACGGCTATCTCCACCAGCTCGAGTCCCTCGAACGGCTCGGGCTCGGGGAGGAGTGGCTGCGGGGCGTCTGCCACGACAACGGCGCGCGCCTCTTCGGCCTCCCGGACACCGGCCACCCCAGCCACCCCGCCCACCCCAGCCCCGCCCACCCCAGCCCCGGCTCCCCCGACCCCGGCTCCCCCGGTCCTGCCCCCGCCCCCGCCCCCTGAACGCCCCTCTTTCTCAGGGAATTCACAGGAACGCGCAAGGACGTTCTCAGGGGCGGCTCACAGGGTGGTGAGCATGACCATCACCTCCCCGCAGGGGCGTACCGAATTGCTGAGGCCGGACGGGACCGCCGTCCGGGTGCTCGTCGTGGACGACGAGGCTCCGCTCAGCGAGCTGCTGTCCATGGCGCTGCGTTACGAGGGGTGGGAGGTGCGCAGCACCGGGGACGGGGCCGCTGCGGTGCGCTCCGCCCGGGAGTTCCGGCCCGACGCGGTGATCCTCGACATCATGCTGCCCGACATGGACGGGCTCGCCGTGCTCGGGCGGCTGCGGCGCGAACTCCCCGACGTGCCTGTGCTGTTCCTCACCGCCAAGGACGCCGTCGAGGACCGGATCGCGGGGCTGACGGCCGGCGGCGACGACTACGTCACCAAGCCGTTCTCGCTGGAGGAGGTGGTGGCCCGGCTGCGCGGGCTCATCCGCCGCTCCGGCAGCGCGGCCGTACGGAGCGAGTCGCTGCTCGTCGTCGGTGACCTCACCCTCGACGAGGACAGCCACGACGTGACCCGGGGCGGGGTCAACATCCACCTCACCGCCACCGAGTTCGAGCTGCTGCGCTATCTGATGCGCAACCCCCGCCGGGTGCTCAGCAAGGCGCAGATCCTCGACCGGGTCTGGTCGTACGACTTCGGCGGCCAGGCCAACGTGGTGGAGCTGTACATCTCGTATCTGCGCCGGAAGATCGACGCGGGACGGACGCCGATGATCCACACCCGGCGAGGGGCCGGGTACCTCATCAAGCCCGGTGAGTGAGCGCGGCCGCCCCTCCCGGTCCGGCCGCCGCCCTTCCAGGCTCGCCCGCCGGACCTTCCGGCTCGCCCGCCGTCCCTCCCGGCCCTGGACCCTCCGCACCCGCCTCGTCGTCTCCGCCGTCGCGCTGATCGCGGTCGTTGCCGCCGTGATCGGTACGGTCACGGTCATCGGGATGCGCTCCAACCTCCAGCGGCAGCTGGACGACGCGCTGCGGCCGGCGGTCGAGCGCACGCACCACGTCCTGCCCAGCGACGCCGGGACCGGAGCGGGCTTCGTCTCCGCGCCCGGCCAGCCCTTCGGCACGGTCGGGCTGCGCACCGGGCCCGAGGGGCAGGCCGCCGGGGCCATCAGCGTCCGGGGCGAGCCCGGGTCGGCCCGGCCGGACCCGAAGGCGCTCACCGCCGACCAGATCGCCGCGCTGGCGGCGGTCCCCAGGGACGACCGTGTCCACACCGTCTCGGTGCCGGGCCTCGGCTCGTACCGGGCACAGTGGTCGAGGGACGGCTCGGCCCTGCTGGGCTTCCCGTTGAAGGATCTTGAGTCGACCGTCAACACGCTGATCCTGGTCGTCGTCTCGGTGACCGCCGCCGGACTGGTCGCCGCCGGGATCGCGGGTGCCGCGATCGTCGGGGTGGCCCTGCGTCCGCTGCGCCGGGTCGCCGCGACCGCCACCCGGGTCTCCGAACTGCCGCTCCACAGCGGCGAGGTGGCCCTGCACGAGCGGGTCCCCGATGCCCAGGCCGACCCCCGTACCGAGGTCGGACAGGTCGGCGCGGCGCTCAACCGGATGCTGGGGCACGTCGGCTCGGCGCTGGCCGCGCGGCAGGAGAGCGAGACGCGCGTACGGCGGTTCGTCGCCGACGCCAGCCATGAGCTGCGCACCCCGCTCGCCTCCATCCGGGGGTACGCGGAGCTCACCCGGCGCGGTACCGAGGAGGTCGGGCCCGCGACCCGGCACGCCCTCGGGCGCGTCGAGGCGGAGGCCCGGCGGATGACCGGGCTGGTGGAGGATCTGCTGCTGCTCGCACGGCTCGACGCCGGACGCCCGCTCTCGTACGAGAGCACTGATCTCTCCCCGCTGGTCGTGGACGCGGTGAGCGACGCCCGGGCGGCCGGTCAGGCGCACCACTGGCGCCTGGAGCTCCCGGCTCCGCCCGCCGACCACGCCCCGGCGCCGCGCGGCCACCTGCCCTTGTCCGGAGACCCCGAATCCCCGCCCGGATCCTTGCCCGAATCCCTGCCCGGATCCCTGCCCGGATCCCTGCCCGGATCCCAGCCCGGCGCCCCCGTCTCCGTCCTCGGCGACGCCCCCCGGCTCCACCAGGTGCTGGTCAATCTGCTCGGCAACGCCCGTACGCACACGCCCGACGGCACCACCGTCACCGCGCGCGTGGCCCGCCGGGGCGCGTGGGCCGTCCTCGACGTCGAGGACGACGGGCCGGGCATCCCGCCCGCCCTCCTCCCGCACGTCTTCGAGCGGTTCGCGCGCGGCGACGCCTCCCGCTCCCGCGCCCACGGCTCCACCGGCCTCGGGCTCGCCATCGTGCAGGCGGTGGTGGCCGCGCACGGCGGCACGGTCGCGGTGCGCTCGGTTCCTGGCCGCACGGTCTTCACCGTATGCCTGCCGGCGCACGACGACCCGGCCCACCACCCGCACGACGACCCGGCCCACCACCCGCGCCTCGACCCGGCCCACCACCCGCGCCTCAACCCGGACCCCACCCCGGACCCCACCCCGGACCCCACCCCGGCCCACGCCCCGGCCCCCGCCCGCGCCCTCGCCGCCAACCCGGCCCACCCCACCCCCCATCCCCCGCCGCACTCACAGCCCTCCCACAGTCGCACCACACAGGTGTGACAGCGGTCCTCGCGAGGGTCGGGGGCATGCGAACCGACATCTCCGTGGGCACCTTGCCGGCCCGTGAGCACCTGCCCGTCGGCGCGGCCGGCGGGCCCGTCCTCGACGTGGTGGTCCCCGTCCACAACGAGGAGAAGGACCTGGAGCCGTGTGTGCGCCGGCTCGGCGAGCACCTGGCCCGCACCTTCCCGTACGCGTTCCGGATCACCGTCGCCGACAACGCCTCCACCGACCGCACCCCCGAGATCGCGGCGCGCCTGGCCCGGGAGATCGCGGGCGTACGCCATGTCCGGCTGGAGCAGAAGGGGCGCGGGCGGGCGCTGCGGGCCGTGTGGTCGGCCTCGGACGCGCCCGTGCTCGCGTACATGGACGTCGACCTCTCGACCGATCTGAACGCGCTGCTCCCCCTGGTCGCCCCGCTCATCTCGGGCCACTCCGACCTGGCGATCGGCTCCCGGCTCAGCCGGGCCTCGCGGGTGGTGCGCGGGCCGAAGCGGGAGTTCGTCTCGCGCGCCTACAACCTGATCCTCAAGTCCTCGCTCGCGGCGCGCTTCTCGGACGCCCAGTGCGGGTTCAAGGCGATACGGCGCGAGGTGGCGGAGCGGCTTCTGCCGATGGTGGAGGACACCGGCTGGTTCTTCGACACCGAGCTGCTCGTGCTGGCCGAGCGGGCCGGGCTGCGGATCCACGAGGTGCCGGTGGACTGGGTGGACGACCCGGACTCGACCGTCCACCTGGTCCGGACGGCGGCCGACGATCTCAAGGGCGTGTGGCGGATCGGGCGCGCCCTCGCCGTCGGCGCGCTCCCCCTGGACCGGCTCGCGCGCCCCTTCGGGGACGACCCGCGCGACCGTGCCCTCAGCGGCGTTCCGGGCGGGCTCACCCGTCAGCTCGTCGGCTTCTGCGTGGTCGGCGCGCTCTCCACCCTCTTCTACCTGGGCCTCTACTCGCTCTTCCGGGCCGGCACCGGACCCCAAGGGGCCAACGCAGCCGCCCTGCTGGTCTCCGCCGTCGCCAACACCGCCGCCAACCGCCGGCTCACCTTCGGCGTACGGGGCCGGGAGCGCGCGATGCGCCACCAGGCGCAGGGGCTCGTCGTGTTCGCGATCGGGCTCGCCCTGACCAGCGGCTCCCTCGCGGCCCTGGACGCGGCGGGCGGCGACCCCTCGCACTCCACCGAGCTGGCCGTCCTGGTGGCGGCGAACCTGGCCGCCACCGTGCTGCGCTTCCTGCTCTTCCGCGCCTGGGTCTTCCCGGACCGCGCCCCTGTGCTCCCCCACCAGAAGGACGCCACCCGATGACCACGACCTCCCGCCCGGCCGACGCGCACGAGGGGTTCGCCTCGGTCCGGCCCGGACCCGCCGCCGTGCGGCTGTGGCGCGGGCGCGCCACCGACCCGGCCTGGGTGCGCCCCGCCTTCCTCGGCCTCCTCCTGCTCACCCTCCTCGCCTACCTCTGGAACCTCAGCGCCTCCGGCTACGCCAACTCCTTCTACTCGGCGGCCGTCCAGGCGGGCGGCGAGAGCGGGAAGGCGATGTTCTTCGGCTCGCTGGACTCCGCGAACGCCATCACCGTCGACAAGCCCCCGGCCGCGCTGTGGCCGATGGCGCTCTCGGTGCGGCTCTTCGGCCTCGGCTCCTGGCAGATCCTGCTTCCCGAGGTCCTGATGGGCGTCGGCACGGTGGCGGTGCTGTACGCGGCGGTACGGCGCCGGTTCAGCCCGGCGGCGGGACTGATCGCGGGCGCGGTGCTGGCGCTCACCCCGGTCGCCGCGCTGATGTTCCGCTTCAACAACCCGGACGCGCTGCTCGCGCTGCTGATGACCGTCACCGTCCACTGCGTGCTGCGGGCGCTGGAGGACGCGCGGACGAAGTGGCTGGTGTGGGCGGGTGTGGCCGTCGGCTTCGCGTTCCTGACCAAGACGCTCCAGGCGTTCCTGATCCTGCCGCCGCTCGCCCTGCTGTACGCGGTGTGCGCGCCGGCGCCGCCGCGCAGGCGGCTCGGACAGCTAGCCCTGGCGGGACTGGCGGCCGTGGTGTCCGGCGGCTGGTGGGTGGCGGCCGTGGAGCTGTGGCCCGCGTCCTCGCGTCCGTACATCGGCGGCTCGCAGCACAACTCCTTCCTGGAGCTGACCTTCGGCTACAACGGCCTCGGCCGGATCAACGGCGACGAGACCGGCAGTGTGGGCGGCGGGACTGGCGGCCGGGGAGGCGGCGGCTGGGGCTCGACCGGCCTCGGCCGGATGTTCGGCGCCGAGGTGGGCGGCCAGATCTCGTGGCTGCTGCCGGCCGCGCTGCTGCTGCTCGTCGCGGGCCTGGTGGTCACCTGGCGCGGCAGGCGCACCGACACGGCGCGGGCGGCGTTCCTGGCCTGGGGCGGGGCGCTGCTGATGACGGCCGGGATCTTCAGCTTCATGGCGGGGATCTTCCACCAGTACTACACGGTCGCCCTCGCCCCGTACATCGCCGCGCTGGTCGGCATGGGGGTCACGGTGCTGTGGGAGGAGCGGAGCCGGATCGCCGCGGCCTCGGCGCTGGGGGCGTCGGTGGCGGTGACGGCGTGGTGGTCGTCCGTCCTGCTCGGCCGTACGCCGGACTACCTGCCGTGGCTGCGCCGGACGGTGCTGGTCGCGGGGCTGGCCGCCGCCGTCGGGCTGATGCTGGCGGGACGGCTCGACCGCAGGCTGGCGCTGGGGGCGGCGGGGGTGGGGCTCGCGGCCTCGCTGGCCGGGCCGTTCGCGTACACGATGAGCACCCTGGACACCGGCCACACCGGCTCGATCGTCACGGCGGGCCCGGCGGGCGCGTCCAGGGGCGGCGCCCCCCAGGGCGGCCCGAACGGCAGCCCGGCCCAGCCCCCCGGCGGCGCCCAGCTCCCCGGCAACGCCCAGCTCCCCGGCAACGCCCAGCTCCCCGGCGGTGCGGCCGGTCGCGGCGAGCGCGGGGGGCCCGGCGGGATGGGCGGGCTGCTCAACGGCGCCCAGGTCGGTGCCCGGGCGAAGACGCTGCTGAAGGAGGACGCGGACGACTACACCTGGGCGGCCGCCGCGATCGGCTCCCAGAACGCCGCGAGCTACCAACTCGCCACCGCCAGGCCCGTGATGGCGATCGGCGGCTTCAACGGCAGCGACCCCTCGCCCACGCTCGCGCGGTTCAAGGCGTACGTGGCCGAGGGGAGGATCCACTACTTCATCTCCGGCGGCGGTATGGGAGGCCGGGGCGGCCCCGGCGGCGCCGCGACCGGCAGTGCCATCGCCACCTGGGTGGAGGCCTCCTTCCAGAAGGTGACGGTCGGCTCCGCCACGTTCTACGACCTGACGGCGCCGGTGACGTAGGAGCGCGCGGTACGGGAAAAGAGCCGGTGGGCCGGGGTGCGGACCCCGACCCACCGGCGTTCTGGCGTACGGGCGCGACCGGGCCCGGGCGCCCGTGGGCACCCCGGCCCGGAAAAGCCCTTTACGCCGTACAAGAAGCGCCCTTACGGTGTACGACAACGTCCTCATACGCTGTACAACTCACCTAGGAGCCCCGCATGACGGCCCCGGTCGCCGACCCATCTGCCGCCCCCACCAGGCACCCGCAGCGCTGGCTGATCCTGGGTGTCATCTGTCTGGCGCAGCTCACCGTGCTGCTCGACAACACCGTCCTGAACGTCGCGATCCCCTCCCTGACCACCTCGGTCGGCGCCTCGACCGCCGACATCCAGTGGATGATCAACGCGTACTCGCTCGTCCAGTCCGGGCTGCTGCTCACCGCGGGCAGCGCCTCCGACCGGTACGGCCGCAAGAAGATGCTGGCGGCCGGGCTCACCCTCTTCGGCCTCGGATCGCTGGCGGCCGGACTCTCCCAGAGCGCCGGGCAGCTGATCGCCGCCCGCGCGGGCATGGGCGTCGGCGGCGCGCTCCTGATGACCACCACCCTCGCCGTCGTCGTGCAGATCTTCGACGACGAGGAGCGGGTCAAGGCCATCGGGCTGTGGGCCACGGTCAACTCGCTCGGCTTCGCCGCCGGGCCGCTGATCGGCGGCGTCATGCTCGACCACTTCTGGTGGGGCGCGATCTTCCTGGTCAACATCCCCGTGGCGGCGATCGGCCTGGTGGCCGTGCTCGCCCTGGTCCCGGAGTCCAAGAACCCGCTGGGCGACCGGCCGGACCTGCTCGGCGCGGTGCTCTCCACGGTGGGGATGACCGGCGTGGTGTACGCGATCATCTCCGGCCCCGGCCACGGCTGGACCTCGGCGCACGTGCTGGTCCCGGCCGTGGTGGGCCTGGTCTTCCTGGCCGCGTTCGCCCGCTGGGAGCTGTCGGTCCCGTACCCGATGCTGGACATGCACTTCTTCCGCAACCAGCGGTTCACCGGCGCGGTCGCGGGCTCGATCCTGGTCGCCTTCGGCATGGGCGGCTCGCTCTTCCTGCTCACCCAGCACCTGCAGTTCGTGCTCGGCTACGGGCCGTTGGAGGCGGGGCTGCGCACGGCGCCGCTGGCGCTGAGCGTGATCGTGCTGAACGTGGCGGGGGTGGGCGCGCGGCTGCTGCCCAAGCTGGGCACGCCCCGCACGATCGCGGTGGGCATGGCGGCGAACGCGGCGGGCCTCGCGGCGATAGCGCTGCTCGGCCGTGAGCACTACAGCGGGATGCTGCTGGGCCTGGTGGTGATGGGCGCGGGCATCGCCGTGTCGATGCCCGCCATGGCCAACACGCTGATGGGCGCGATCCCGCCGGAGAAGGCGGGCGTGGGCGCGGGCGTCAACGGCACCCTGGCGGAGTTCGGCAACGGGCTCGGCGTGGCCGTGCTCGGCGCGGTCCTCAACTCCCGCTTCGCCGCGCTGGTCCCGTCCGTAGTGGGCGCGGCCTCGCTTCCCGCGGCGCTGGCGGCGGCCGACGGTGACGCCGAGCGCGCCCGGATCTCGGACGCGTTCGCCTCGGGCCTGCAGACCAGTCAGCTGGTCGGCGCGGTGGCGGTCCTCGCGGGCGGCCTGCTCGCCGCGGCCCTGCTGGCCCGGGCGGAACGCGGTGGCGGCGACGGGGCCCCGGCGCCCGCGCCGCAGGCCGCGCCCGCGGCATAGCATCGGAGCGGTGGCCGGCGGAGGATGACATTCCGCCGGCCGCTGTGGCCGATGCGGCACGAACGGCGTACGACAGGTGTACGTACAGTCCGACGACCCGACGAGGAGGGCACGCCATGGTGTCGGCAGCCGAGCGCGCGAAGAACCCGATGCGGACCAGCGTGTGGCTGACGGCCGGCAGGTCCGCGGGCCGGACCCGGCGGGCCGGGCAGCCGGCCGCCGCGCTCGACCGGGACCGGATCGTCACGGAGTCGGTCCGGCTCCTCGACAGCGAGGGCGCGGCGAAGTTCTCCATGCGGCGCCTCGCGGCCGAGCTCGGCGTCACCGCGATGTCCTTGTACTGGTACGTGGACACCAAGGACGACCTCCTTGAGCTCGCCATGGACGCGGTCGCCGCCGAGGTGCCGGTCCCGGACGTCGACCAGGAGGACGCCGACTGGCGCGACCAGATCCGCGCCCTGGCGGTCGGCTACCGGGCGATGCTCGTCGCCCATCCCTGGGTGTCCCCGCTGATGGGCCGCTATCTGAACATCGGCCCGAACTTCCTGGCCTTCTCCGTCGCCGCCCAGACGGTCATGGCCCGCAGCGGACTGCCGCAGCACGGGGTGACCGGCGGCCTGGCGGCGGTGTTCCAGTTCGTGTACGGATTCGGCACCATCGAGGGCCAGTTCGTCGCGCGGTGCGCGGAGGCCGGGGTCACCGAGGACGAGTACTTCGCCCAGGCGATGGGCACCGTACGCGAACGTCCCGAGCTGCACGAGCAGTTCGCCATGGCGGAGGAGCTCATGGAGGCCCGGGGCGGGGACACGGTGGCGGAGATGCGCGAGCGGGACTTCGTCTTCGCGCTGGACCTGCTGATCGCGGGGATCGAGGCGAAGCGGGAGGGGTAGCACGAAGGGGCCCACGCGCATCGCGCGTGGGCCCCTTCGCGGGGGAGTGGGGCGACGGGCCGTCCCCTGCCCGCCGCCCCGGTATCGGGTGCCTCCGCTCGGGACACCCGAGCTTCTAGGAGGCCGGGGCCTTCTCCTGCTCCGCGGGCGCCGCCGGGGCCGTCGCGCGGGACTTCAGCGCGACCTCCTTGATGAACAGCGTCACGAAGAAGGCGAGCAGGGCGCACGGCGCCGCGTAGAGGAAGACGTCCGCCACACCGTGGCCGTACGCGCTCTCCACCACCGTCCGCAGCGGCGCGGGCATCTTGTCGAGGTCCGGGATGCCGCCGCCACCGCCGCCCTGGGCGAGAGCCGCGCCCTTGGGGCCGAGGTCGGCCAGGCCGTCCTTGACGTAGTGGGTGACCCGGTTCGCCATCACGGCGCCCAGGGCGGAGACGCCGACCGCACCGCCGAGCGAGCGGAAGAACGTCACCACGGACGAGGCCGAGCCGAGGTCGGCCGCGGAGACCTGGTTCTGCGTGCACAGCACCAGGTTCTGCATCATCATGCCGATGCCCAGGCCCATCAGCGCCATGTAGATCGCCAGCTGCCAGTACGCGGTGTCGTACCGCATCGTGCCGAGCAGCGCGAGCCCGGCCGTCACCAGCACACCACCGCTGACCAGCCACGCCTTCCAGCGCCCGGTCTTGGTGATGACCTGCCCGGAGACCGTGGAGGAGACGAACAGACCGGCGATCATCGGGATGGTCAGGACCCCGGACATGGTCGGGGACTCGCCGCGGGCCAGCTGGAAGTACTGGCTGAAGAACACCGTGCCGGAGAACATCGCCACACCCACGAAGAGCGAGGCCAGCGACGCCAGGGTGATCGTCCGGTTGCGGAAGAGCCGCAGCGGGATGATCGGCTCGGACGCCCGCGACTCCACGTACACGAAGAGCGCGCCCAGCAGCACCGAGCCGCCGACCATCGCGGCCGTCTGCCAGGAGATCCAGTCGTACTTGTCGCCCGCGAACGTCACCCACACGAGCAGCAGCGAGACCGCCGCGCTGATGAAGAGCGCGCCCGCCCAGTCGACCTTGACCTCACGCCGGACCACCGGCAGCTTCAGGGTCTTCTGGAGCACGATCAGGGCGATGACCGCGAAGGGCACGCCCACGTAGAAGCACCAGCGCCAGCCGAGCCACTCGGTGTCCGTGATGACGCCGCCGAGCAGCGGTCCGCCGACCGTCGCGACCGCGAACGTGGCACCGAGGTAGCCGCTGTACCGGCCGCGCTCACGCGGGGCGATCATCGCGGCCATGATGATCTGGGCGAGCGCGGAGAGACCGCCGACGCCGATGCCCTGGACGACGCGGCAGGCGATCAGCATGCCCGCGTTCTGGGAGAGCCCGGCGACCACCGAACCGCTGACGTAGACGACCAGGGCTATCTGGACCAGCAGCTTCTTGCTGAAGAGGTCGGAGAGCTTGCCCCACAGCGGGGTGGTCGCGGTCATCGCCAGGAGCGAGGCCGTGACGACCCAGGTGTACGCGGACTGACCGCCGCCCAGGTCGCCGATGATCTGCGGAAGGGCGTTGGAGACGATCGTCGAGGACAGGATGGCGACGAACATGCCGAGCAGCAGCCCGGACAGCGCCTCCATGATCTGCCGGTGGGTCATCGGCGCGCCGCCGTCGGGCCCCTGGTGGGGGTGCCCGCCCTGGGCGGTGCTGCCGTCCCGCACACCGGCCGGTGTGGATGTAGCCATGAACTTCCTTCTCTTCTGCGTCTGGTGGGCCGTTACGCCTGTCGCGCGGCGGGTGTACGGGTGAGCGGCGCGGGATGGATCAAACGTTCCTCGCGGCAGTCGAAGCTCTCTCTCAGCCGCGCGAGCATGACGTTCAGCTGTCCGACCTCCTCGTCGGACCAGTCCCGCAGGGTCCGGGCGAACATCTCCGCGGTGCGCCGCCCGAGCTCGTCGAGCATGTCCCGGCCGGCGGGGGTGAGCCGCAGGATGCGGGAGCGCTTGTCCAGCGGGTCCGGGTCGCGCTCGATCCAGCCGCGTGCGGCCACATGGGTGACATGGCGGCTGGTCACCGACATGTCCACGTCGAGCAGTTCGGCGAGCCTGCTGATGCGCATCTCGCCGTGGCGGCCGAGGAGGGTGAGCACGGCGGCCGAGCCGGCCGGGCACTCGGCCGGCAGGATCCGCCCGAGCCCGCGCTTGACGGCCCCGATGGCGCTGAGCTGTCGGGCGAGCTCCTCGTAGTGGCTCTGCGCGGCCATCGGGCTCCTCCGGTCCGGGCGACACTGCTCCGCTGATCTTGTTGCTTAGGGCAACCATAGAGGTGATTGGTTGCTGAAGGCAAGTGAATCGGCAGGGGACCGGGCAAAGTAAGCGCAAAGGGTTCGCATGTGGGAAGTCAATGCGCAGGTCAGGGCGGGTCGGGGTGCGGGTGCGGGCCTTCCGGCGGGGGTGGGCGGCCGGTGTGCGGGCGCGGTGAGCGCGAGGTGTGCGTGCCCGCGTGCGCGGGGGCGGGGGTTGGGCGGACCCCGGGACTTCGCTAGGGTCCGGTGCATGGCACACAACACCCCGGGCCCCGAGGGCAACTACGACCCCGCGGGCAGCACGCAGATGTTCCGCGCCTTCGTCGACGAGGGCGCCCCGCAGGGCCGCCAGGCGGCCACCCCCGCCGCGACGCCGGCCGGTCCGCGCGTCGGCCTGATCGTGGGCGTCGTCCTCGTCCTCGCCGTCCTGGCGGGCGTCGCCTGGCTCGCGCTGGGCTGAGCCCCTGCGGAGCCGAGCCCGCTCCGGGCCGGGTCCGCCCTTTCCGGTACCCCTTCGAGGCCCGTTCGGTCACCGCCAGTCGGCGGTCACCGAGCGGGTCTCGATGTGCATGCCCAGCGGTACGCGCCAGGCGTCCACGCAGACCCGGTACGTACGGGAGGCCGCCGCGCCCGCCGGGACGGGGGCGAGGGGCCGGGTGGAGGTGAGGGTGGCCCAGTCGACGCCGAGCAGCCCGATGACGTGCGTGGCGAAGGTGAGCGTGCCCGCGACCACGGGGGTGCCGCCGCTGTTGCGGAGCGGGACGGTGACCGATTCGCACCAGCGGGCGGTGGGGTCGGGGGTCCGGGTCGGGACGCCGACCGTCAGGGCGGCGGGGGCGGGAGCCGGGGGGCCGGGGGAGGTGCTTCCGGTGCTCCCCGTACTTCCGGTGCTCCCGGTGCTCCCGGTGCTCCCGGTGCTCCCTGTGCTTCCGGTGCCGCCGTCCGCGCGGCCGCCGGTGCCGCCGCCCGTGCCTGTGCCTGTGCCGCCGGTGCCTGCGCCTGTCGGGGTTCCCGGGGCTCCGCCTCCGGTCGTGCCGCCTCCGCCGGGAGTCCGGCTGGTGCCGCCTCCGCCCGTGGTGCCCGTACCGCCCGCGCCGGGTGCCGGGCCGGTCGTACTCCCGTCCGGGGCGCTGCCGCCTCCACCCCTGGTGCCTCCGCCGGGCGCCGGGGCGCGGCCGCCGTCGCGGGCGGAGGGGTCGCCGGGGGCGGAACGGCCGGGTGCGGCCCCGTCCCGCCGGGGCGCGCCCGCTTCCCCGGCCCCGTCCAGCGGGATGAGCTCCACCCCGCCGTGGGGCGGGACGGGGCCGCTCGGCGTGGCCTCCGGTCCGGAACCGGCCGCTCCCACGGCCACATAGGGCCTTCCGCCCTCCCCGCCGCAGGCGGCCAGCGCCCCGCCCAGGGCGAGTGTGGCCGCCGCCGATACGCCGATCAACGCAGCACGTCGCATCGGGCCAGTGTTGCTGACGACCCGTCAAATGGGAACACGGCAGCGGGACCGGGACCGGGCGCCCCGCAGGAGCGGCCCGGCCGGAGCAGCCCCGCAGGAGCGGCCCCGGGTGAACGGAGCCGCCGGGCAGCCGGTGCCTAGTCCGCGATCAGGCCCTCCCGCAGCTGCGCCAGCGTCCTGGTCAGCAGACGGGAGACGTGCATCTGGGAGATGCCGACCTCCTCGCCGATCTGGGACTGCGTCATGTTCGCGAAGAAGCGGAGCATGATGATCTGGCGTTCGCGCGGCGGGAGTTTGGCCAGGAGCGGCTTGAGGGACTCGCGGTACTCCACGCCCTCGAGGGCCGCGTCCTCGTAGCCGAGGCGGTCCGCGAGGGAGCCCTCGCCGCCGTCGTCCTCGGGGGAGGGGGAGTCGAGCGAGGAGGCCGTGTACGCGTTGCCGACCGCGAGGCCGTCCACCACGTCCTCCTCCGAGACGCCGAGGACCGCCGCGAGCTCCGGAACCGTCGGGGAGCGGTCGAGCTTCTGGGCCAGCTCGTCGCTCGCCTTGGTCAGGGCCAGACGCAGCTCCTGGAGGCGGCGCGGGACCCGGACCGACCACGAGGTGTCGCGGAAGAAGCGCTTGATCTCACCGACCACCGTCGGCATGGCGAAGGTCGGGAACTCCACGCCCCGCTCGCAGTCGAAGCGGTCGATCGCCTTGATCAGGCCGATCGTGCCGACCTGGACGATGTCCTCCATCGGCTCGTTGCGGGAGCGGAAGCGCGCCGCCGCGTACCGCACCAGCGGCAGGTTGAGCTCGATCAGGGTGTCGCGTACGTACGTACGCTCCGGGCTCTCCGCGCTGCCCAGCGCGGCCAGCCGCAGGAACAGGGAGCGGGAGAGCGTGCGGGTGTCCAGCGGTTCGTGGGAGCCCGGGGTGCCCGCTGCCTCCCGCCGGGGGGCGGTGAGGGGGGCCGTGGGGCCCGCGGAGTCGAGCGCCTCGGGGGAGCCGGGCACGGCGCAGATGTCGATGACTTCCGAGCTCATCGGCACATCGGGTGCGGGCACGCTCTTCATGAGCGTCAGTACCTGCACCTTTGAGCTGCCCTGTTCTGCGGACATGCCACCCCCTTGAGGTCGCGGACGGTCGCGGTGGCCACGACCATCGGAGGAACGCAGCCTCCACCTGAATACCGGAGGCGGAGCTGCGGCAAACGCGGTTCCTGCAGAATGTCACAAGTCGGCAACACGCTGTAGTGACATGTCGACAAGTCCGGCACGGATACGCGCAGTTAGCAGGGGGTGCGCCGATTTCACTCGCGGATTGTTCACCCAAAGGTGGATCACCCGATCCGGTTACGCCTCGATTCGATTTGCGGATCGCAGTCGGGCGAAACTCCTGGCCAGCAGCCTGGACACGTGCATCTGGGAGACGCCCAGCTCCTGGCTGATCTGGGACTGCGTCAGATTGCTGTAGTAGCGCAGCATCAGGATCCGCTGCTCGCGTTCGGGCAGCTGTACGAGGAGGTGGCGGACCAGGTCCCGGTGCTCCACGCCGGCGAGCGCCGGGTCCTCGTATCCCAGCCGGTCGAGCAGACCCGGCAGTCCGTCGCCCTCCTGGGCGGCCTCCAGGGACGTCGCGTGGTACGAGCGCCCGGCCTCGATGCAGGCGAGCACCTCGTCCTCGCCGATCTTCAGCCGGTCGGCGATCTCGGCGGTCGTCGGCGAGCGGCCGTGCAGCGTCGTCAGGTCCTCGGTGGCGCCGTTGACCTGCACCCACAGCTCGTGGAGGCGGCGCGGGACGTGGACGGTGCGGACGTTGTCGCGGAAGTACCGCTTGATCTCGCCGACCACCGTCGGCATGGCGAAGGTCGGGAACTGCACCCCGCGCTCGGGGTCGAAGCGGTCGATGGCGTTGATCAGACCGATCGTGCCGACCTGGACCACGTCCTCCATCGGCTCGTTGCGGGAGCGGAAGCGCGCCGCCGCGTACCGCACCAGCGGCAGGTTCGCCTCGATCAGCGCCCCGCGCACCCGGTGGTGCTCCGGCGTGCCCGGCTCCAGGCCCTTGAGCTGCCCGAAGAGCACCTGGGTGAGCGCCCGGGTGTCCGCGCCCCGGCTGCTGGTGCGGACGGGGACCCGGTGGCTCTCGACGGCCTCCTGGGGCTCGTTCTGGGGCGGCACTTGAGGTGCGGTACTGGCCGGCACGGTCAACGCCACCCCTTTGAGGTCACTGCGTGGTCAAGGTCGCGGTCAACTTCGGTCGAACCATCGTCGACTCATCCGTCAAAAGCGGTCATAGCATCACAAGACATGTCCACTGTGTGCAAGCACCGTATAACCACGTGTTGGGGGCAAGTTGGGCATAAACCCCACCCGGCGCCCGTTCCCGGGCATGCGGAGGGCCCCGCACCCGGTGGTGCGGGGCCCTGTCGCGCGGCCGGTCAGAACGGGTAGTCGGCGATCACCCAGGTGGCGAACTCGCGCCACCGCGCGGCCGCCGCCTGATGGGCCGGGTGCTCGATGTAGCGCTTCAGCGCGTCCGCGTCCTCGACCGCCGAGTTGATGGCGAAGTCGTACGCGATGGGCCGGTCGGTGATGTTCCAGGCGCACTCCCAGAACCTCAGCTCGGGGACGAGCCCGTCCAGTTCCTCGAACGCCTTCACCCCGGCGGCCACCCGCGCCTCGTCGCGGGCCACGCCCTCGTTGAGCTTGAAGAGGACCAGATGGCGGATCATGTGTGCTCCTTGCCGTACGTACGTGTCAGCGCCCGCGCCGATCGTACGAGCCGTGCGGTGCGGCTCAGCGGACCAGTTCGGTCATGAACTGGCCGATGCCCTTGGCGGCGGAGGAGATCCCCACGAACCCCGTCTGGACCATCCCCGCGGCCTCCACGGGCGAGGTGATGATCGTGTACAGCACGAAGACGACCGCGCAGTAGAGCAGCACCTTCTTCACGTCCACGTGCGTGCACCCTCCCCGG
Organism: Streptomyces sp. NPDC005878; assembly: GCF_040629815.1. Lineage (NCBI taxonomy): Bacteria > Bacillati > Actinomycetota > Actinomycetes > Kitasatosporales > Streptomycetaceae > Streptomyces > Streptomyces sp. NPDC005878. Next base: position 82,617 of record NZ_JBEXWK010000010.1, on the reverse strand, counting down.
CTCCCCTGTGCGCTCGCGTGAGTCTAACCAACACCCGTTCCCCCGTCCCCACCTTGTTCGCAAGGACCCGCGCGGCCCACGAGCACCACGCGTCCCCGGGGGAACGACCCTCGGGACGCACGAAGGGCCCCGACACCGTCGGGGCCCTTCCAAGAGCGGTAGCGGAGGGATTTGAACCCTCGGTGACTTGCGCCACACTCGCTTTCGAGGCGAGCTCCTTCGGCCGCTCGGACACGCTACCGAGAGAGAGCTTAGCCCAAGGTGGCCCGTGGTTTGAAATCCGTGGGCGGCGGCCGGGGTGAGACGTGGGTCACGGGCCTCCCGCGGCCCCGCCGACGACCCGTCCGCGCCCGGCCGGCGGCCCCTCAGCGCTCCCGGAAGAACGCCGTCAGCTGACGGGAGCACTCCTCTTCCAGGACGCCCTGGATCACCTCGGGGCGGTGGTTGAGCCGCCGGTCGCGCACCAGGTCCCACAGGGACCCGGCCGCGCCCGCCTTCTCGTCGCGCGCCCCGTACACGACCCGTTCCACCCGGGACTGCACCAGCGCGCCCGCGCACATGACGCACGGCTCCAGGGTCACCACGAGCGTGCACCCGGTCAGCCGCCACTCGCCGGTCCTCCCGGCCGCCCGCCGCAGCGCGACGATCTCCGCGTGCCCCGTGGGGTCGCCGGTGACCTCCCGCTCGTTGTGGGCGGTGGCGAGCACCTCGCCGGCCGCGGACAGCACGACGGCGCCGACCGGCACGTCACCGGCCAGCGCGGCCCGCCCGGCCTCCCCCAGGGCGGTCCGCATCGGCTCCGCCCAGGGGTCGCGTACGGGATCGTGCGCCTCGGCCACTAGCGCACGGCCTCCAGCACCTCGGCCGCTCCGAGCACGTCGGCGATCTCCACCAGCGCGTCCGTGTCGAGCGTGAGCAGCTGGCCCTCGCTCACGCCGAGGTCGGCGAGGATCGCGGTGTCCCCGACCGGGCCCGCGGGCACCGGGTCGAGGGCCTCCACGGCTTCGTCGTCCGGTTCCTCCTGTTCGTCGAGGTCGCCGTCCTCCGTGCCGTCGAGGTCCAGCGCGTCCAGATCGACGACGCTGTCGTCGGCGGCCGGATCCCGGCCGAGCAGTTCGTCGGTGAGGAGGATCTCCCCGTACGAGGAACGGGCGGCGGCTGCGGCGTTGGAGACGTAGATGCGCGGATCCTCCTCGCCGTCCACCCGAACGACGCCGAACCAGACATCCTCCTGCTCGATGAAGACGAGCACCGTGTCGTCGGCCCCGTCGGCCGTGGCCTCCCGGGCCAGGTCGGCGAGATCGGCGAGGGTCTCCACATCGTCGAGCTCCGTGTCGCTCGCTTCCCACCCGTCTTCGGTGCGCGCGAGCAGTGCGGCGAAGTACACCGTGACTCTCCCACTGGTCATAGGCGTGCCGGTTGGGGGTCCCCCCGGCCGTGGCTTCCCTGGAATCGTTGCAGAAACAACGCCGTTGCGAGAGTTCTTCCGCGGTTGCGTTTCTCCCGGCGCCGCGCTGGTCCGGTTCTGGGTCACCAGCGGAAGGTTCGCATGCGCATGGCCTGGCGCATACGGGCCGCGCGGGCGCGGCGGGGCTGGACGCGGTCGCGCAGGGCCTTGGCCTCGTGCAGCTCACGCAGGAACTGGGCGCGCCGGCGCCGCCGCTCCGCGTCGGTCTCGGGCCGCGCGTCGCCGTGTTCGTCCCTGTCGTGCTGCTTGTCCGTCATGAGTGGGCACCGCCCCGGGTGTGTCAGTCCCTCCCACCTTCCCCCGGGTGGGTGGTTTGATGCCAGCGCTCACGGCGCGGGCGGGCCGTCGGCCCGGTTACTGTGGGGTTATGCGTCTCCACGTCGTCGACCACCCCCTGGTCGCCCACAAGCTCACCACCCTGCGCGACAAGCGCACCGACTCGCCGACCTTCCGGCGCCTCGCCGACGAGCTGGTCACCCTGCTCGCGTACGAGGCCACGCGCGACGTGCGCACCGAGCAGGTCGACATCGAGACCCCGGTGACCCCGACGACGGGCGTGAAGCTCTCGTACCCGCGCCCGCTGGTCGTCCCGATCCTGCGGGCCGGCCTGGGCATGCTGGACGGCATGGTCCGGCTGCTGCCGACCGCCGAGGTGGGCTTCCTCGGCATGATCCGCAACGAGGAGACCCTGGAGGCCTCCACGTACGCGACGCGCATGCCGGAGGACCTCTCGGGCCGCCAGGTCTACGTCCTGGACCCGATGCTGGCCACGGGCGGCACGCTGGTCGCCGCGATCAAGGAGCTCATCCGGCGCGGCGCGGACGACGTGACGGCGGTCGTCCTGCTGGCCGCGCCCGAGGGCGTCGAGGTCATGGAGCGGGAGCTGGCGGGGACGCCGGTGACCGTGGTGACGGCGTCGGTGGACGAGCGGCTCAACGAGCACGGGTACATCGTGCCGGGTCTCGGCGACGCGGGGGACCGCATGTACGGGACGGCCGACTAGCCGGCACGTACGGGACGGCCGACTGGCCGGCCGGGCTCTTCCCGGGGGCGCCGCCCCCGGCAGGCCCCCCGGACCGTTCACCGGTCCGGGGGGCTTTCCGCTGCCCGCGCGCGGGGCTAACAGGTGGTGGGGGCCGGGAGGGGCTTGCCGAGGGCGGACAGGGCCGTCGCCGCCTGCTGGGCCGGGTCCAGCGCCTGGAAGGTGGAGCCCAGGATGAGGTCGACGTCCGGAGTCGTCCGGGCGTCCGTCTTCTGGGCCGCGCCCTTCAGCTGCGTCCCCAGGACGGAGAAGGCACCCCGGGTCGCCCCGGGAGCGCCCAGCAGTATCCCGTTCCCGGTGACCTTCTTGTCGTACTCGGCCGGGGCGTTGCCCACCTTGCCGATGGCGAAGCCGCGCTTCTTCAGCTCGTCCGCGGTGTCCTTGGCCAGCCCGCCCCGCGGTGTCGCGTTGTAGACGTTCACCGTGATCTGGGCGGGCTTGGGCAGCGCGGCGGCCGCGGCCGGGGCGGCGGAGGGGGAGGACGAGGGCGATGGACGCGGCGTGCAGTCGTGCTTCGCGCCGGCCGTCTTCTTCTTCGCGCCGTCCGACCCACCGAAGACGTCGATGAGCTGGACCGTCCCCCAGCCGATCAGCCCGAGGACCACGACGGCGGCGACGGCCGCGAGCAGAAGCCGGCCGCGTCGGCGGGGGCGACGCATCCGCGGGTACTTGTCGCCCGTGATGCGGTACTTTCCGCCCATGCCGGGGGGAGTGAGCATGCTCATGTGCGCAGCGTAGTGCGGCCCGGTGACGATGCCTACTAAATGATCAATGGATAGCGCCCGTATGAGCGGTAAAGAGCCCGAAAGGATCAGTACGGACCGGTCCGTACGGTCTGCGCGGGCCCTCGGCGGGTGGCCGGAGAGGGCCCGTCAGTCCATTTCCAGGACGCGCGCGTGCAGCACCTGGCGCTGCTGGAGCGCCGCCCGTACCGCCCGGTGCAGCCCGTCCTCCAGATAGAGGTCGCCCTGCCACTTCACGACGTGCGCGAAGAGGTCGCCGTAGAACGTGGAGTCCTCCGCGAGCAGGGTCTCCAGGTCGAGCTGACCCTTCGTGGTGACGAGCTGATCGAGCCGGACCGGGCGCGGCGCGACGTCCGCCCACTGCCGGGTGCTTTCCCGGCCGTGGTCGGGGTACGGCCGCCCGCTTCCGATGCGCTTGAAGATCACACGGAAAGCCTACCGGGCAAGCGGCTCCGGGCGCAGCCATGGTGCGGGAGTGCGATCCTTGGGCAAGTGCCGCATTCCCGACATTGGGGGCTCGCCATGACCGACAGCGATGACGCCGCCGCCTCCGCCGCCCCGTCCGGCGACGCGCCCCCCGGCGACGCCTCCTCCGTCGCGCTTCCGCCTCCCGTCGCCGCGATCGCCACCGGGTACGCCTTCACCGGCCCCGCCCTGGAGCTCGGCGCCGCGCTCTGGGAGGGGCACTGCCACCCGGAGGCGCCGGTCCGTATCCCGCTGGCCGTGCTCAACCGGCACGGACTGGTCGCCGGGGCCACCGGCACCGGCAAGACCAAGACGCTCCAGCTCATCGCCGAACAGCTCTCCGCGAACGGCGTGCCGGTCTTCCTCGCCGATGTGAAGGGCGACGTCTCCGGGATCTCCGCGCCCGGCCAGGACGGCGAGAAGGTGCGGCAGCGGGCGGCGGAGGTGGGCCAGGAGTGGGAGGCGGCCGGCTACCCCTGCGAGTTCTACGCGCTCGGCGGCATCGGCACCGGCATTCCCGTGCGGGCCACGGTCACCGGCTTCGGACCGGTGCTGCTGTCCAAGGTGCTCCAGCTCAACCAGACCCAGGAGCAGTCGCTCGGCCTGATCTTCCACTACGCCGACTCCAAGGGCCTGGAGCTGTACGACCTGAAGGACCTCAAGGCGGTCACCGCCTTCCTCGTCTCCGACGTGGGCAAGCCGGAGCTGAAGGGGATCGGCGGGCTGTCGTCGGTGACCGCCGGGGTGATCCTGCGGGCGATCACCGCCTTCGAGCAGCAGGGCGCGAACGCGTTCTTCGGCGAGCCGGAGTTCGACGTGAGCGAGCTGCTCCGGCTTGCGCCGGACGGGCGGGGGCTGGTGTCCGTACTGGAGCTGCCGGCCGTCCAGGACAAGCCCCACCTCTTCTCCACCTTCCTGATGTGGCTGCTGGCGGAGCTGTTCAACGGGCTGCCGGAGGTGGGGGACGTGGACCGGCCCAAGCTGGTCTTCTTCTTCGACGAGGCGCATCTGCTGTTCAGCGGGGCGTCGAAGGCGTTCCTGGAGTCGATCACGCAGACGGTGCGGCTGATCCGCTCGAAGGGGGTCGGGATCTTCTTCGTGACGCAGACGCCGAAGGACGTGCCCTCCGATGTGCTGGGCCAGCTCGGCAACCGCGTGCAGCACGCGCTGCGGGCGTTCACCCCGGACGACGAGAAGGCGCTGCGGGCGACGGTACGGACGTTCCCGAAGTCGCCGTACGACTTGGAGGAGGTGCTCACCGGGCTCGGTACGGGCGAGGCGGTGGTCACGGTCCTGAGCGAGAAGGGCGCGCCGACGCCGGTGGCGGCGACGCGGCTGCGGGCGCCGGGGTCGCTGATGGGGCCGGTACCGGAGGAGGAACTCGACCGGGCGGTCCGGGCTTCGCCGCTGTACGGGCGGTACGCGGAGGCGGTGGACCGGGAGTCGGCGTTCGAGAAGCTGGCGGAGGTGCCGCCTGCGGCGGGGGTGCCGGAGGTGCCGGAAACGGCGGAGGTGCCTCGGGGGAAGGGGGAGAAGTCGTTGGCGGAGCAGGTGGTGGGGAGTGGGGTGTTCCGGTCGCTGGCGCGGTCTGTGGGGTCGCAGTTGGGGCGGGAGATCACGCGATCGCTGTTCGGGACGCGGAGGCGGCGCCGCTGAGCCACTGGTTTGGATGCCCCCACCCCGCCCCTTCCCGAAACCCTCCGGGGGCGACAGGGGGCTCCGCCCCGGGGCGAAGCGGGGCTCCGCCCCGGGCCCGCCGTCCCCCTGCGGACCGTCCCGGACCGCTCGCGCAGTTCCCCGCGCCCCTAACGGCCCAGGGGCGCGGGGAACTGCGCGCTAAGCCACAGACAACCCCCAGACGACCACCGACCCCTCAAGGGGCGCGGGGAACTGCGCGACCAGCCGTCCACCGGGCCGCAGTCGAACCCCCGGCCGATCAGGGGCGCGGGGAACTGCGCGAGCAACCACCCACCGGCCCGCAGTCGAACCTCCGGCCGATCAGGGGCGCGGGGAACTGCGCGACCGGCTGTCCACCGGCCCGCAGTCGAAGTCCGGGCCCAAAAGGGGGCGCGGGGCACTGCGTGAGCAACCGTCCACCGGGCCGCAGTCGAAGTCCGGGCCCTGCGCGAGCAGCCCCCCGCACCGAATCCGCACCCCGTTCGGGTTTCGGCGGGGACTCACACGTTCGTATGACGCGGCCCCGCCCCACCGGACTTCCGACCGCCACCCCGGGTACTGCTGGAGTCGGCCAACTGGTCGTATCAGGAGGGGAACCCGTGACGCAGCCGTTCGTTCTGCCGGACTTCTACATGCCGTACCCGGCCCGGCTCAATCCCCATCTGGAGGCCGCCCGGGTCCACTCCCGCGCGTGGGCCCGCGAGAGGGGCATGCTGGAGGGGTCCGGCGTCTGGGAGCAGCGCGACCTCGACGCCCACGACTACGCGCTGCTCTGCTCGTACACCCACCCCGACTGCGACGCCGAAGCCCTCTCCCTCGTCACCGACTGGTACGTGTGGGTGTTCTTCTTCGACGACCACTTCCTGGAGGAGTTCAAACGGACCCAGGACCTCGCGGGGGCGCGGGCGTATCTGGACCGGCTGCCGGCGTTCATGCCGATGGATCTCGCGGACGGCTTCCCGGAGCCCGCCAACCCGGTGGAGGCGGGGCTCGCCGACCTGTGGGCGCGGACCGTGCCGAGCATGTCGCAGGGCTGGCGGGAACGGTTCGCCGAGTCCACCCGCAACCTCCTCGACGAGTCGATGTGGGAGCTCGTCAACATCGACGAGGGGCGGATCGCCAACCCGGTCGAGTACATCGAGATGCGGCGGAAGGTCGGCGGCGCCCCCTGGTCGGCGGGGATCGTCGAGTACGCGGCCAACGCCGAGATCCCGTCCGCCGTGGCCGGCTCCCGGCCCCTGCGCGTGCTCACCGACGCCTTCGCCGACGGCGTCCACCTGCGCAACGACCTCTTCTCCTACCAGCGGGAGGTGGAGGACGAGGGGGAGCTGAGCAACGGGGTCCTCGTCCTGGAGACCTTCCTCGGGTGCACCACCCAGGAGGCCGCCGAGACCGTCAACGACCTGCTGACCTCCCGCCTCCAGCAGTTCGAGAACACCGCGCTCACCGAGGTCCCGGCGCTCTGCCTGGACAAGGGCCTCGACCCCGAGGAGTGCGCGCGGATCGCCGCGTACGTGAAGGGCCTCCAGGACTGGCAGTCCGGCGGCCACGAGTGGCACATGCGCTCCAGCCGGTACATGAACGAGGAGGCGCGCGGGCGCGAGCCGGCGGTCGCCGGGGTCCTCGGCACCTCCGCGCTGGACGTGCGGAACCTCTTCGGGCGCCCCGCGGCGGCCCGGCTGCGCAGCCACACCCATGTGCCGTTCCAGCGCGTCGGCCCGTCCGTGCTCCCCGACTTCGACGTTCCCTTCCCCCTCACCCTCAGCCCGCACTGGAAGGACGCGCGAGAGCGGTCCGTCGCCTGGGCCGGGCGGCACGGACTGCTCGACGACATCTGGGACGAACAGAAGCTCCTCGGCTACGACTTCGCGCTCTGCTCGGCCGGCCTCGACCCCGACGCCACCCCCGAGGAGCTGGAACTGCACGCCGAGTGGCTGACCTGGGGGACGTACGGGGACGACTACTACCCGCTGCGGTACGGGCGTTCGGGCGACCTCACCGGAGCGCGCCTGGCGCACGAGCGCCTGCTGCGGGTGATGGACCCCGTGGACCCGGCCGCCGGGGCGGCGCTCGCGGTGACCCCGATGGAACGGTCGCTCGCCGATCTCTGGCGGCGCACGGCGTACCCGATGTCACCGCGGGGACGGCAGGAGTTCCGCGAGGCGGTGGAGGCGATGCTGGAGAGCTGGCTGTGGGAGCTGCTGAACCAGCACCAGCACCGGATCCCCGACCCGGTCGACTACCTGGAGATGCGCCGGTTCACCTTCGGCTCCCACCTCACCGCCGCCCTGGGCAGGATGCGGCAGGGGGACGCGCTGCCCGAGGCTCTGTTCCGGTCGAGCACGATGACGGCCCTGGAGAACGCCGTCATGGACTACGGGATGCTGATCAACGACTTCTTCTCGTACCAGAAGGAGATCGAGTACGAGGGGGAGCTGCACAACCTGCTCCTGGTCGTGCAGCGCTTCTTCGGCTGCGACTACCCGGCGGCCGTACGTGTCGTGGACGACCTCGTGCGCTCCCGGCTGCGCCAGTTCCAGCACCTCAAGGAGCACGCGGTCCCGCTGCTGTACGAGGAGTTCGCGCTCGACGCCGACGGGCGGGCGGCGCTGGACGCCTACATCCGGGAGTGGCAGGACTGGATCGCCGGGATCCTCCACTGGCACCGGGGCGCGCGCCGCTACGGCGAGGAGGCGCTGCGGGGCGGGTCGCTGCCGAACGTGGTCCCCTCGGTGCTCGGCGCCGGCGGCCTCGGCACGGCCGCGCTGCGGTTCGCCCAGCTCGTGGCGGGGCACCCGGCGGCACCGGTGGCGGGGCCGTCAGGGGCGTGATCGACTCTGCCGTATGGGCCAGGACCACGAACCGGTGCCCTGGGCCGCGGGCACCCTGAGCGGCACGTTCCGCAGCCGGCTGCTGTGGACGATCGGCATCAGCGCGTCCATCACCCTCATCCAGGTGGCCGGCGCGCTGCTCTCCGGCTCGCTCGCCCTGCTCGCCGACGCCGCGCACAGCCTCACCGACGCGGTCGGGGTCGCGCTGGCGCTCGGCGCGGTCACCCTGGCCCAGCGGGCGCCCACGCCCCGGCGCACCTTCGGTTTCGTCCGGGTGGAGATCTTCTCGGCCGTCCTGAACGCCCTGCTGCTCGTGGCGGTCTTCGGCTGGGTGGTGTGGTCGGCGGCCGGACGGTTCAGCGAGCCCGTCGAGGTCGAGGGCGGGCTGATGTTCGCGGTCGCGGTGGGCGGGCTCGCGGCGAACCTGGTGGGGCTGTGGCTGCTGCGGGACGCCAAGGACCGGAGCCTGAACCTGCGCGGCGCCTATCTGGAGGTCCTCGGCGACGCGCTGGGCTCGGTCGCGGTGATCATCGGCGGTCTGGTCATCCTGCTGACGGGGTGGCAGGCCGCCGACCCGGTCGCCTCGCTGGTGATCGGCGTACTGATCGTGCCGAGGGCGTACGGACTGCTCCGCGACGCCCTGCACGTCCTGATGGAGGCGGCCCCGGGGGGCGTGGACCTCGCCGAGGTGCGCCGGCATCTGCTGGAGGAGCCCGGGGTGCTGGCGGTCCACGATCTGCACGGCTGGACCGTCACCTCGGGGATGCCGGTCCTCACCGCCCATGTCGTGGTGACCGACGAGGCGCTGGCGCACGGGTACGGCGACCTGCTCGGCCGCCTCCAGGCCTGCGTCGGCGGCCACTTCGACGTGGCCCATTCGACCCTCCAGCTGGAGCCCGAGGGGCACTCCGAGACGCCCGGTGCACTGCACAGCTAGTGGAACGCTTGCCATCGGACCGGGGGAGCGGTACGCCCTTGTCACATCCGGGCCCGGCGCGTCGTCCTAGGGACATGGACATCGCCATTGCGGGAGGGACGGGGACGCTGGGAAGCCGCGTCGCCGAGGAGCTGCGTACGCGGGGGCACCGCGTACGGGTGCTGAGCCGCAGGTCCCGGGAGTACCCGGTCGACCTGACCACCGGGGAGGGGCTGATCGACGCCCTTGCGGGGTGCGACGTCGTGGTGGACGCCTCCAACGCGCACGGGTCGTCCAAGGGGGCGTCCCGCACGCTGGTGGACGGGACGCGGCGGCTGCTCGCCGCCGCGCGGGCGGTGGGCGTACAGCACCACGTATGCGTCTCGATCGTGGGCTGCGACATGGTGCCGATGGGGTATTTGCAGGTCAAGGCCGAACAGGAGTGGGTCGTCCGGGAGGGCAGGGTGCCCTGGACGATCGTGCGGGCCACCCAGTTCCACGAGCTGCTCGCCTCGGCGCTGGCGTCGGCCGCCAAGTGGGGCGTGGTGCCGGTGCCCCGGGCACGGCTGCGCACGGTCGCCTGTATGGAGGCCGCGTGGGTGGTCGCGGACGTGGCCGAGGGGGTGCCGCACCGGGGGCGGATCGAGATCTGCGGCCCGGAGGACACCGATGTGCGCGAGATGGCCCGGGTGTGGCGGGCGGTCACCGGCCGCAAGGCCGTCCTGATGCCGGTGCCGCTGCCCGGCCGTACGGGGCAGGCGCTGCGGGCGGGCGCGCTCACCATCGAGCGGCCGGACGTGCGCGGCACCATGTCCTTCGGGGAGTGGCTGCGGACCGAGCAGGTCTGGGCGAGCGTCGCGGGGACGCGGTGAGCGCGGGGGCCGGGCGCGGGCCGCTGTCCGGCGAGGACGGACTGGCCCGCGCCTTCGAGCGGGAGCGGCCCCGGCTGCTGCGGGTCGCCTACACGACGACGGGGTGCCTTGCGGAGGCCGAGGACTGCGTCCAGGAGGCGTGGCTGCGGCTGCGGGGCCTGGAGGACCCGGGCGCCGTCCGCGATCTGCGCGCCTGGCTGACCACGACCGTGGGCCGGCTCGCCCTGGACGCGCTGGGGAGCGCCCGCGTGCGGCGCGAGCGGTACGTCGGCACCTGGCTGCCCGAGCCGCTGGTGGAGCACGCCCCGGCGGAGCAGGATCCGGCCGACCGGGTGACGCTCGACGAGTCGGTGTCGATGGCCCTGATGATCGTCCTGGACGAGCTGTCGCCCGCCCAGCGCACCGCGTTCCTGCTGCACGACGTGTTCGGGCTGCCCTTCGAGGAGGTCGCGGGCGTGGTGGGCCGCACCCCGGCGGCCGTACGCCAGCTGGCCTCCCGGGCCCGGCGCCACGTCGACGCCAGCCGCCCGCACCACCCGGCCGGATACGCCCGCCAGCGCGAGCTGGTCAGCGCCTTCGGCAAGGCCTGCCAGGAGGGGGATCTGGAGCGGCTGGTCTCGCTGCTCGACCCCGAGGTGGTCTGGCGCGGCGACGGCGGCGGCAAGGTGACGGCGCTGCACGGCATCGTGCGCGGCGCGGACAGCGTGGCACGCGGCATCGTCGCCCTCACCCGGGCGCACGTACCCCCGGACGGCCTCCGCCTCGCCCACGTCAACGGCGCGCCCGGCCTCGCCCTCCACCACTGGGACGGGGCCCGCACGATCGTGGCGATCACGGTGGACGGCGGCCGGATCACGTCCGTGGACGCGATCCGCAACCCGGACAAGCTGCTGCACGTACCGGAGGCGTGACCTCTCGGGGCCGCCGGGGGAGGCCCTGTGCGATGCCGACCGGTGCGGGCGGTGGGGCCGGTCGCTGTCGGAGACGCGCGCCTGCTGCGACCAATGACCTGGCGGGAACGTCATGGCCATTACGCGTCAGCAGTAGGGCAGCGCGCGGATCTCATCGCCCAGCTCGGGGACAGCGATCTCATGCCCCCGGTCGAAACTCTTGAATATCGGAGTCCCTGTCCTCCTGTCGACCGATGAGGCGTAACAGACCTCCATCTGCCTGCATTGCGTACACAGGCGGCTGGCTACGAGGGGGGCCAGGGACAGGGGCGGCCCCTCCGGACTCAGGACGTAGAACGTGTCATTGGCGACGGGCTCTGCCCAGGTGAAGGACTGGCTCTCGAAGTCGGGGTGGTCACCCGTCACGCGTTGCATGTCTACGTGGAAGGTTCGTGAACTGGGCCGATAGCTGCACGAAACGCTGAGAAGCCACGGCGTGGCGATGAGGAAGCCGGCCTTGCCCAGGGCCCTTTCAAGTCGCGGTGCGCATTCGGTCACGCGCAGGGCGGACTCCTGTGGACTCCGGGGTTTGTCGCCGTGCGATGCGCGGTTGCGTTCATCCTGCAGGGCTTTTAGGTCTGTCAGGATCCCCGGGATCTGCCCGTCGTCACGAAGGGCCTTCCGCAGGCCCGGAACGAGGTCGGGCTGGGTGTCGGCGATGGGTGCCAGGTGATGAGTGAGCCAGTGCGTCCACGTACCGAACGTTGCGCCATGTCCCTGGACGATGCGTTTTTGAAGCTCACACAGACCTTGCCGCGCCCGTTCGCGTTGGCTGTCGTCGCCGGGGACCCGGCCATCGATCTGTCCTCGAAGCAGCGACACCCCTGTGACTGCCAGGGTGATGGCAAGGATCTCGGCGGCTTCTAGGACTGCCTCGTACTGGTCCTTGGGGGTATGCGCCCGCTGGAGCGTGCGTACAGCGCGGGCGACGGGGTGGGGCAGGGTTGCCCGAGCGGTCGCCAGGGCTTGGAACGTAGGCGGAGGGCGCTCGTGGCTTGCCGGCCGTGTGAGGTCGACAGGCGGGGTGGTGGGGCGTGACGGGGAGAACTGCCTGGAAGGACGCGAGCGTTGCGAGGCGTCACCGAGGGGCGGCGGCGCCGGTCTGCCGGCGTCGAAGGGTTCCGCCGTGGGTGGCCCCACAGTCCGGGCCGGTGGCAGTGAGGAATCCCCGCGTCGATCGTGCTGCTGCCGCACCCGCCACCGCCACCGCCGGAACAGCAACCGGAGCCAGGCAGGCAGCACGCCGAACAGGATCAGGAACATGACCACGGCAAGGAGGGTGTTCAGCCAGATCGGGATGGAGCTCGGTCGATCGCTGGTCGGGATCGAGACCGCTGCCAAAAGCCCCCAGCCGACGGCCATCCAGAACATCCAGTCCCGGTACAGAGGGCCGTCGAACAGCCGGAGCACCGCGTTGTGCCGTTTCGGCAGGGCCGAAGGCGGAGGTGGAGACGGGGCTCCAGCACCGTTGTCCATGACCTAATGATGCCTCTGAGACTGTCTGAATAACAGCGATGCGTAACACTCGGTCGATGTCATTGCAGCTTTGAGTGACAGGGGGCCGGTGGAGGGCGGATCGGGGCGGTCACCCGGAGGACGTCGGTCGCGGCGGCCATGGCACGCGCCTCGACAGACTCTCGCCCTTGCCCCCGTCAGGGGTCCCACTCACGGGTCGCCGGTGAGCCGGACAACGAAGAAGGGCCCCGCTGCAAGCAGCGGGGCCCTTCGACATCGTGCCCGGTGAGGCACTGGCGGAGGATACGAGATTCGAACTCGTGAGGGGTTGCCCCCAACACGCTTTCCAAGCGTGCGCCCTAGGCCACTAGGCGAATCCTCCGCCGCAAACAATACAAGACGCTGAGGGGTGCTCGCGAACTCGTCCCCCGGTCAGGGATCGGGTACCCTGTGCGGAGCCCCTCACGTGGCGCTATCTGACTGAACTCCCCCAGGGCCGGAAGGCAGCAAGGGTAGGTCGGCTCTGGCGGGTGCGTGAGGGGCGCTTGCGTGTGCGGGGGCAGGGGCGGGATCCGGCGGAGGAAACCCTGGAGTGCCGTCCCCCGCAGGGCGGGACGGCGGCCGGGCGACCGGTGAGGGCGGCTTCGCGGCACTGACCGAGGTGGCTCCCGGATCGGCCAGGGTGGCTCCCGGACAGGCCAGGGTTGCCCCCCCGGACCGGCCGGGCGGCTTCGCGGGGCGGCCGGGGCGGCTTCGCGGGGCGGGTTGTCAGTCCGCCCCGATAACCTCGTAGGTGTGTCGTCCCTTGCGCTGTACCGCCGCTACCGCCCGGAGTCCTTCGCCGAGGTCATCGGGCAGGAGCATGTCACCGACCCGCTGCAGCAGGCGCTGCGGAACAACCGGGTCAATCACGCGTACCTGTTCAGCGGGCCGCGCGGCTGTGGAAAGACGACCAGCGCCCGGATCCTGGCCCGCTGTCTGAACTGTGAGCAGGGGCCCACGCCCACTCCGTGCGGCGAGTGCCAGTCCTGCCGGGACCTCGCGCGCAACGGCCCCGGCTCCATCGACGTCATCGAGATCGACGCCGCCTCCCACGGTGGCGTGGACGACGCCCGTGAGCTGCGCGAGAAGGCCTTCTTCGGGCCCGCGAGCAGCCGGTACAAGATCTACATCATCGACGAGGCCCACATGGTCACCTCGGCGGGGTTCAACGCCCTGCTGAAGGTCGTCGAGGAGCCGCCGGAGCACCTGAAGTTCATCTTCGCCACCACCGAGCCCGAGAAGGTCATCGGGACGATCCGGTCGCGGACCCACCACTACCCCTTCCGGCTCGTCCCGCCCGGGACGCTGCGCGAGTACCTGGGCGAGGTCTGCGGGCAGGAGGGCATCCCCGTCGAGGACGGTGTGCTGCCGCTCGTCGTGCGCGCCGGGGCCGGCTCCGTGCGTGACTCGATGTCCGTCATGGACCAGCTCCTCGCCGGCGCCGCCGAGGACGGTGTGACGTACGCCATGGCCACCGCCCTCCTCGGCTACACGGACGGCTCCCTGCTCGACTCCGTGGTGGACGCGTTCGCCTCCGGGGACGGCGCCGCCGCCTTCGAGGTCGTGGACCGGGTCATCGAGGGCGGCAACGACCCCCGCCGGTTCGTCGCCGACCTGCTGGAGCGGCTGCGGGACCTCGTCATCCTGGCCGCCGTGCCGGACGCCGGGGAGAAGGGGCTCATCGACGCGCCCGCCGACGTCGTGGAGCGCATGCAGGCCCAGGCCTCCGTCTTCGGCGCCGCCGAGCTCAGCCGCGCCGCCGACCTCGTCAACACGGGGCTGACGGAGATGCGCGGCGCCACCTCGCCCCGGCTCCAGCTGGAGCTGATCTGCGCGCGCGTGCTGCTGCCCGCCGCGTACGACGACGAGCGCTCGCTCCAGGCCCGGCTCGACCGGCTGGAGCGCGGCGCCCACTTCCAGGCCGGAGCGGGAGCGGGCCCCGCGATCGGGTACGTCCCGGGGGCCGGGGCCCATCCGCCGATGCCGCCCACGGTCCAGGCCGGCACCGGCACCGGCAGCGGCGCCGAAGCCGCCCGGGCCGCCGCGCGCGCCCCGCAGGCGCCCGCTCCGGCCGCCCCGCCGGCGCAGACCGCGCCCGTCCAGGACCAGCCGCCCGCCCCCGTCGCCCCGCCGGTCCAGGCCCAGCCCGCACCCGCCGCCGCGCCCGCCCCCCAGGCCCCCGCCCCGGGCGCCTGGCCCGGTGCGGCCGCCCTCGGTGGTGGCGGACAGAGCGGTACCGGACAGGGCAGCACCGGCCATGGCGGCACCGGTCAAGGTGGAGGTGCCCAGGGTGGAGGGGGCCAGCGTCCCGGTGCCTGGCCCGGGGCCGGAGGTTCCGGTTCCGGCGGCGCGGGCCCCGCCGCCCCCGCCACCTCCGCGCAGCCCCCGGCATCGGCCCCGGCCCCCGCGCCCACCCCCGCCGCCAACCCCGGCAGCGCCGTCCACGTACGCAACATGTGGCCGGACATCCTGGAGGCCGTGAAGAACAAGCGCCGCTTCACCTGGATCCTGCTGAGCCAGAACGCGCAGGTCGCCGGATTCGACGGCACCACCCTCCAGCTCGGGTTCATCAACGCCGGGGCCCGGGACAACTTCGCCAGCAGCGGCAGCGAGGAAGTCCTGCGCGGAGTGCTCGGCGAGCGCTTCGGGGTGCAGTGGAAGGTCGAGGCGATCATCGACCCGTCCGGCGGCTCCCAGCCCCCGGCCGCGGCGGGCAACTTCGGCGGCTCGGGCGGCGGCGGCAACCCCGGTGGTTACGGGACGCAGGGCGGCGGCTTCGCGGCCCCCGCCCCCTCCCGCCCGCAGCCCACGGCCCCCGCCCCGGCCGCCCCCGCTCCCGTACAGCAGTCGCCGCAGGGCTCCCCGCCCCCGAGACCGCAGGGGTCCCGGGCCCCGCACGACTCCCACTCCGCGCCCATGGCCCAGGAGCCCCCGCCGGTGCGCCCGGAGGACGACGTCCCGGAGGACGACGACCCGGACCTGGTGGACAACGCCCTCTCCGGCCACGACCTCATCGTCCGCGAGCTCGGCGCGACGGTGGTGGAGGAATATACGAACGAGTAGCGGCCCGGGGTTCGGCGACCCGTACGAGGGAGGATCCGCCACGGCGGCTAGGCTGGCTGCCGTGAAGGTCCTTGTCATCGGCGGCGGCGCCCGCGAGCACGCCCTGTGCCGTTCCCTGTCCCTCGACCCCGACGTGACGGCGCTGCACTGCGCCCCCGGCAACGCCGGGATCGCGGAGGTCGCCGAGCTCCATCCCGTGGACCAGCTGGACGGCGAGGCGGTCGCCCGCCTCGCGGCCTCGCTCCGCGCCGACCTGGTCGTCGTCGGCCCGGAGGCGCCGCTGGTCGCCGGGGTCGCCGACGCCGTACGGGCGGTGGGCGTCCCCTGCTTCGGCCCCTCGCGCGAGGCGGCGCTGCTGGAGGGCTCCAAGGCGTTCGCCAAGGACGTCATGGCCGCCGCCGGTGTGCCGACCGCCCGCAGCTATGTGTGCACCACCCCGGCCGAGATCGACGAGGCGCTGGACGCGTTCGGCGCGCCGTACGTCGTCAAGGACGACGGTCTCGCGGCCGGCAAGGGCGTCGTCGTCACCGAGGACGTCGAGGTCGCGCGGGCGCACGCGCTGGTCTGCGACCGGGTCGTCATCGAGGAGTTCCTCGACGGCCCCGAGGTCTCGCTCTTCGCCATCACGGACGGCGTCACCGTGCTGCCGCTCCAGCCCGCGCAGGACTTCAAGCGCGCGCTCGACGGCGACGAGGGCCCCAACACCGGCGGCATGGGCGCGTACTCGCCGCTGCCCTGGGCCGACCCCAAGCTCGTCGACGAGGTCATGGCGAGCGTGCTCCAGCCGACCGTCGACGAACTGCGCCGCCGCGGCACGCCGTTCTCCGGTCTGCTGTACGCGGGTCTCGCGATCACCTCGCGCGGGGTGCGCGTGATCGAGTTCAACGCCCGCTTCGGCGACCCCGAGACCCAGGTCGTCCTCGCCCGGCTGAAGACGCCGCTCGCGGGCGTCCTGCTGCACTCCGCCAACGGGACGCTGGACGCGCAGCCGCCGCTGGCCTGGCGCGACGACGCCGCCGTCACGGTCGTCGTTGCCTCGCACAACTACCCCGGTACGCCCCGGACCGGCGACCCGATCGACGGTCTGGACGAGGTCGCGGAGGTGGACGCGCCGCACGCGTACGTCCTGCACGCGGGGACGCGGCGTGAGGGCGACGCGGTGGTGAGCGCGGGCGGACGGGTCCTCTCGGTCACCGCGACCGGAGCGGACCTGGCGCAGGCCCGGGAGCGGGCGTACGCGGCGCTCGGACGCATCCGGATGGACGGCTCGCAGCACCGTACGGACATCGCCCGGAAGGCGGCCGACGCGCAGGCGTGACGCGCCCGCCACCCCGGCCCCGGCCCGGGGCGCGGTACCCCGCCGGGGCCGCGCCCCGGGCCTTTTCATCGGTGGACGGCGCCGGCGACCCGCCGCCCCCCGAACCCCGGCCCCATGGCCGGCCCTGCCGACCTTGCCCACCCCCTTCCCGAGGCTCGTTCCCGACCCCAACCCCACCCCAAAGCCATTCCATCGAGTGACGGGTGGGCCATCCGGATGACGGGTGGCGGGGGCGCAACTAGGGTGCGGCGGGAGCGGTCCGGCACTTGGGTCACCGGCATTGCGATGTCGGTGGGGGGTGCCACAGTGGGGGAGTGAGCAACGCCGACGCAGGGCAGAGGGGGTGACGTCCGGCCGTGTCCGGTTCCGGGATGGGTGATGAGGCGGGCGCGCGGTCCGCGCGCTCGCGGGCGCTGGCCGTGCTGCGGGTACGCAGCAGGGCGCTGGCCCTGGCTCTGCTGCCGGCCGCCGTCGCCGTGGTCCTGCTCGTCGCGGACGTGCAGGGCCGGATCGACGGACGCGGCTGGGACACGGCCCGCTGGGCGGTGACGGGCGCGGCGGCCGTGGTGCTGCTGGCCGCCGCCGCGGTCACGGCCGTGATCGTCCGGGCGAGGCCCGCCCTCTCCCCGACGGTCGAGCTGGCCGAGTCCTCGGCGCCGGATCTGTACCGGCTGGTGCGGGACCTCGCCGACCGGCTCGACGTGCCCGCGCCCTCGGCCATAGCGCTGACCCCGGACTGCGACAGCTGGCTGGAGGACCGCACACATCCGGCCCATTCCGTACGGGGCGGGCGCGGCGGCGCCGGTGCGCGCGGGCCGGGCGCCCGCGGGATCCGGGGTGCCCTGCGGGGCATACCCGGGATGCGGCGCCGCACCGACGCCGCGCCCGTCCTCGTCATCGGCTCTCCGTTCCTGTGGTGGATGCGGGTCGGGGAGCTGCGGGCCATCCTGGCGCCCGTGGTCGCCGGCACCGGACCGTCCGCGCAGCCCGACATAGCCTCCGCCCGCCGTTTCGTCCGGGGTCTGGACGCGGCGGTCGCCGTGACCAGCGGGCCCGGCGCGCGGCGGGGGGCGCGGCTGGTGCTCTGCTTCGTCGGGCCCGTCGCCCGGCTGCTGCTGCGCGGCTGCCGGACGCACGCCGCCGAGATGGAGCGGGGGGTCGCCGCGGCGGCCTCCGAGCGGGCCCAGGACGTGGACTACGGACTGCGAATCGTCGCCCAGGAGCAGGTCGGGCTCGCCTACGCGGGCTGGGACCGGCTGCTCACCCGGGTGGCAGTCCCGGCCTGGCGGATGGGGCGCTGGCCGTCCCGGCTGGACGCCGGGGTGGTCTCGGCGCTGACCGAGCTGTCGCGGCGGGACCGGCTGGCGGAGGGGTTCGCGTCCCGACTCGGGGAGCGGCCCGCGTGCGATCTCCTGGAGGAGCCGGGGGTGGCCGACGAGGCGGCCTCGCTGCTGGCGGCCCGGCTCTTCCACGGCGGTCCGGCCGAGCCCGGGCCCGACTGGTCGCCGGTGGAGTGGCAGCACTACCCGGAGGAAGTCGTCGACCGGAAGTGGCGCGCGGAGGCGGCGCGGCTGCACCGGGTGCTGGACGGGATGGGTACGGCACCGGGCGCGGAGCCCGCCGCGCCCGCCGCGCCGACGCTGGCGCGGGTGCTGGAGCATCTGACGGGCGCCGGGCAGGACGGGGCGGCGCTGGCGGCCGGGATCGAGGCCGAGGTCGCCGTGGAGGCGGCGGCGGCAGGCCCGTTGGTGCCGTCGGCCGATCTATGGGGCGACTGCGTCCCGCTCTTCCCGCTCCAGCCGCCGCGTACGGGACGGGATCTGCTGGCCGACCACGTCACCGCGATGGTGTGCTGCGCGGCGGTCGACACGGCCGGGGCGGCGCCCGGGCTGGACTGGCTGGACGGGCCCGCGCTGCTGGTGGACGGGGAGCGGAAGGGGGATCTGGGGGCGCGGGTGCTGGCGCTGCTGGAGGAGGGGGATGTGGAGCCGTTGCGGCGGTGGTTGGTGGGGGTGGGGGTTCGGGCGGAGAAGCCGGTGCGGCTGGTGTGAGGGGGGTTTGGCCCCTCCCCGCCCCTTCCCCAAACCCTCCGGGGGCAAGGGTGGCCCCCGGGGGCTACGCCCCCGGCCCCCCCAAGCGGGGGCTGCGCCCCCTGCACCCCTGCTCCGGGGCTCCGCCCCGCACCCCTCGCGGCGGCTGCGCCCCCTGCACCCCGCCTCGGGGGCTGCGCCCCCGGCCCCGGCTGGGGGCTCCGGGCCCGGGCTCGCTTACGGGGCTCCGCCCGGGCCCCTGCGCGGGGGCTGCGCCCCCTGCACCCCGCCTCGGGGCTGCGCCCTCGGCCCCGGCCGGGGGCTGCGGGCCCAGTCCCCTTACGGGACTTCGCCGCAACCCCCGTGCACCGGGCTGGCCGCCCCCTGCACGCTGCACCGGGCTCCGCCCCGCACCCCTCACGGGGGCGGCGCCCCCTGCACCCCGCCCCGGGGCTGCACCCCGCCCCGGGACTGCGCCCCGGCCCCGGGGCGGGGTCTGCGGGCCGCAGCCCCTCCACGGCCCCGCCCCGCAATCCCCGGGGCCCGGCGCCCGCCAGGACCGCCGTATCCGGAACCCCGACCTCCACATCCCGTCAATTCGCGACGAACAGTGACGGAGTGCGTGCGTTATGTGATGTGCTGGAGACCGGCCGCTGACCGGTGGAGTCAAGGAGGCGGGGGAGTGAAGGAGGGAAGGGGTATGGGGGCGGAGCAGATCCGGCGGTGGGAGTCGGGGGCGCTCGCGCACGCGGTCTCTGATCCCTTCGGACAGGGGCCGTTGCCCTGGCTGCGCGGTGGGGAGCACTACTTCGACGACACCGGGCACGTCGTGCCCTGGTACGTCGAGCCCGCCCGGCTCGGTCTGGGGCGGGCGTCCGGACCCCGTACCGCCGACGACGTACGCAAGCAGATCAAGGGGTTCGCCTCCACGGGAGCCGTCGCGCCCGGCGAGGCGATCGACTTCCACATCACCGTCGACCCGCCGCAGCAGTTCTCGGTCGACATCTACCGCATCGGGCACTACGGGGGTGACGGCGCCGCCCACGTCGCGACCAGCCCCCGGCTCGCCGGGATCGTGCAGCCCGCGCCGCTCACCGCCAACCGGACCGTCTCCTGCCACCACTGGTGGCTCTCCTGGCGCTACCAGGTCCCCTCGTCCGCCGCGCTCGGCGCGTACGTGGCCGTGCTCACCACCCTCGACGGGTACCGGTCGCACATCCCGTTCACCGTGCGCGACAACCACCCGGCCGATCTGCTGCTCCTGCTCCCCGACATCACCTGGCAGGCCTACAACCTCTTCCCGGAGGACGGCCGCACCGGCGCCTCGCTCTACCACGCGTGGGACGGCGAGGGGCGCCTCCTCGGAGAGGAGGACGCGGCCGTCACCGTCTCCTTCGACCGGCCCTACGCGGGCGCGGGCCTGCCACTGCACGTGGGGCACGCGTACGACTTCATCCGTTGGGCCGAGCGGTACGGATACGACCTCGCCTACGCCGACACCCGCGATCTGCACGCCGGACGCGTCGACCCCACCCGCTACCGGGGCCTGGTCTTCCCCGGCCACGACGAGTACTGGTCGGCCCCCATGCGCCGCACGGTCGAGCTCGCCCGTGAGCACGGCACCTCCCTGGTGTTCCTCTCCGCCAACACGCTCTACTGGCAGGTCGACCTCGCCCCCTCGCCCTCCGGGGTCCCCGACCGGCTGCTGACCTGCCGCAAGCGGCGCGGGCCCGGCAAGCCGGCGCTGTGGCGCGAAGTGGCCCGGGCCGAGCAGCAGTTGCTCGGGATCCAGTACGCGGGACGGGTGCCCGAGCCGTCCCCCCTGGTCGTGCGGAACGCCAAGCACTGGCTCTGGGAGGCCACCGGCGCGGGCGAGGGCGACGAGATCGACGGGCTCGTGGCGGGCGAGGCCGACCGCTACTACCCGCGCACCGCGCTCCCCGAGCACCAGGACCGCATCCTGCTCGCCCACTCGCCGTACCGCGACAGCGAGGGCGCCGTCCGGCACCAGGAGACCTCGCTCTACCGGGCCCCCTCCGGCGCGCTGGTCTTCGCCTCCGGCACCTTCGCCTGGTCCCCGGCGCTCGACCGGCCCGGCCACACCGACCCCCGCATCCAGCGCGCCACCGCCAATCTCCTCGACCGGATCTGCAAACGCGACTAACAGGACCAGCGGGACTGGCGGGACCGGCGACGGGACGAACCCCCGTCGCCGGGTACTCGTCGCGTGCGAGAGAATCGGAAGCGCTCCTGGATCAATCTACGCGGAGGAACCGTGTCCGGATTTGTAGAAAAGCCCGAGCCGATTCAGGTCCCGGGCCTCACCCACCTCCACACGGGCAAGGTCCGCGACCTCTACCGGAACGAGGCCGGCGACCTGGTGATGGTCGCCAGCGACCGGATGTCCGCGTACGACTGGGTGCTGCCGACCGAGATCCCCGACAAGGGCCGGGTGCTCACCCAGCTCTCGCTGTGGTGGTTCGACCGGCTGGCCGACCTCGTCCCGCACCACGTGCTCTCCACCGACCTCCCCGACGGCGCCCCCGCCGACTGGGCCGGGCGCACCCTGATCTGCAAGTCGCTGCGGATGGTCCCGGTGGAGTGCGTGGCGCGCGGCTACCTCACCGGCTCCGGCCTCGTGGAGTACGACGAGTCCCGTACGGTCTGCGGGCTCGCCCTGCCCGAGGGGCTCAGCAACGGCTCGGAGCTGCCCGCGCCGATCTTCACGCCCGCCACCAAGGCGGCCGTCGGCGACCACGACGAGAACGTCAGCTACGAGGAGGTCGCCCGCCAGGTCGGCGCGGAGACCGCCGCGCTGCTGCGCCAGACGACGCTCGCCGTCTACGGCCGGGCCCGTGACATCGCCCGGGAGCGCGGGATCGTGCTGGCCGACACCAAGTTCGAGTTCGGCTTCGAGACCGTCGACGGCGAGGACCGGCTCGTCCTGGCCGACGAGGTCCTCACGCCCGACTCCTCGCGGTTCTGGCCGGCGGAGACCTGGGAGCCGGGCCGCGCGCAGCCCTCGTACGACAAGCAGTTCGTGCGCGACTGGCTGACCTCCGCCGCCTCCGGCTGGGACCGCCACGGCGAGCAGCCGCCGCCCCCGCTGCCGCAGGAGGTCGTGGACGCCACCCGGGCCAAGTACCTGGAGGCGTACGAGCAGCTGACCGGCACCAGCTGGAGCTGACCGCGCGCACGAAGAAGCCCCCGGCCACCAGACCGGGGGCTTCTTCTCACTGAGCGGACGACGAGATTCGAACTCGCGACCCTCACCTTGGCAAGGTGATGCTCTACCAACTGAGCCACGTCCGCATGCGCCGTAGCGCGCAGCTAACTATACCCAACCGCGGCGGCGCGCGAGCCGCACCGCCGTGTGACGGTTCTCCGCACCGAGCTTCGAGGCGGCCGAGGAGAGGTAGTTCCGGACGGTTCCCTGGGAGAGCCCGGCCCGCTCCGCGATCTCCGCGACGGGCGCCCCGTCGGCCGCGAACTCCAGGACCTCGGCCTCGCGGGCGGTGAGCGGGGAGTCCCCGGCGGAGATCGCGTCGGCCGCCAACTCCGGGTCCACATAGCGGTTTCCGGCGTGCACGGACCTGATGATCTCCGCCAGTCCGCGGGCGCTCACCGTCTTCGGTACGAAGCCGCGCACCCCGGCCGCGAGCGCCCGCTTGAGGTGGCCGGGCCGCCCGTGGCTCGTCACGATCATGGTGCGGCAGCCGGGCAGTTCGGCCCGCAGGGATGTGGCGACACTCACACCGTCCGCCCCCGGCATCTGGAGGTCGAGGACGGCCACATCGGGCCGGTGGGCCCGGGCCATCGCCAGCGCCTCCGGCCCGGAGGCGGCCTCGGCGACCACGGTGAGGTCGTCCTCCAGACCGAGCAGCGCGGCGAGCGCGCCCCGGATCAGATGCTCGTCGTCGGCGAGCAGGATCCGGACAGGCTCCACCGCCCGCCCCTCGGCCGTCGTCATACGGTCAGCTCCTCGGCCGGATCCGCCGCGCCGCACAGTGGCACGGTCGCGGTCAGCAGGAAGCGGGTCCCCGAGCGGGCCGCCTCCAGCGTGCCGCCCATCGGGGCGAGCCGTTCGCGCAGTCCCGCCAGGCCCGAGCCGGGGGCGGTGGGGGCGAGGCCGGACACGCCGTCGTTCTCCACGACCAGGGTGACGGCGGGTCCTTCGGCCGCGAGGCGGATGGCGCAGCCGCGCGCGTTGCCGTGCCGCAGCACGTTGGTGGTGGCCTCGCGCACCACCCAGCCGAGCGCCGACTGCACCCCGGGAGGCAGCCCGGTGGTCGTGCCGGTGACCGTGCAGTCGATCCCGGCCGCCTCCAGCACGCCCCGGGCGCCGTCGAGTTCGACGCCCAGGTCCGCCTCGCGGTATCCGCGCACCACTTCCCGTACCTCTCGCTGCGACTCGCGCGCGATGCGCTGGACCTCGATCATCTGGGCCACCGCCTCCGGCCGGCCGCGCTCGGCCAGCTGCACGGCCAGCTCGCTCTTGAGGGCGATCACCGCGAGGTTGCGGCCGAGCACGTCGTGCATGTCCCGCCCGAAGCGCAGCCGTTCCTCGGCGACGGCGAGACGCGCCTGGACGTCCCTGGCCTCCTCGGCCTGCCACATGTTGCGCAGCCCCCAGGCGCCGGGCCGGACCGTGACCAGCATCAGGGCGCCCGCGATCACCACCGTCGGCAGCGGCGCGAGCAGGTCCACGCCCCGCGCCCCGGCGGCCGCGAAGGAGGCGGCGACCAGGACCGCGTAGCCCAGGCAGTGCAGCAGGAAGGTGCGGACCGGCACGAGTAGGGCGTACGGGATCATCAGCGCGATCGGCACATCGGCCAGGAGCAGCGGGAAGACGCTGTCCGCGTCCGTGGCGGCGACCGCCGTGAGCAGTGCGGTGCCGGCGCCGAGCAGGACCGCCGGGGCGGCAAGCAGCCGGCGGGCGAAGGCGCTGTGACCCAGGTAGTCGTCGTAGGCCGGGTCGATCCGGCGGGTGCCCACCACGCACTGGATGACGTTCACGGCGAGCAGCGCCGCGCCGAGCGCCGTGTTCAGCGCACCGCGCGGACCGGCCGCGAGCAGGGGAAGGGCGCCCCAGGTCAGCAGGAAGAACCAGAGCATCGCCTTCATGGTGTTGCGCGTGTACAGGTCCATCTTCTGGATCCTGCTGCGCTCCTGCCAGCGCCGTCGCCAGCCGCCCATCCGGCGTATCCGACCGAGCACCCCGTCCGTCCCCCCGTGTCAGCGCCGCGGTTCCCAGCGGAACCGCTTGCGTACAGCAAACACGCCGAGCAGCGTCCAGGCCACCGCCGTGGCGAGCCGGCCGAGGATGTCGGCGCCGTCGAGCGCGCCCGTCCAGCCGCCTCTGATCAGGTCGATCGCCGGGGAGAGCGGCAGCAGTTCGCAGACCGAGGCCAGTGCGTCGGGCATGAGGTCCACCGGTACGACCATGCCGGAGCCCACCATCGACAGGAGCAGCATCGGCATCACGGAGATCTGCGCGCCCTCCGCGGAGCGGGTGAAGGCCGCGGTCGCCGCCGCGAGGACGCACATCAGCAGCGCGCCGAGCAGCAGCCCGGCCACCGCGAGCCACACCGCCCGGGGTGCGGCGACGTCCAGGACCACGGTGCAGCCGGCCGCCAGCAGCACGCACTGGACGAGTGCCAGCGTCACCGCCGGGAGCGAGGCACCGGCCAGGATCTCCAGGTCGCGGGGTTCGCCGGTGCGCAGCCGTTTGAGGACGAGTTCCTCGCGGCGTACGACGAAGACGCCGGTCAGGGCCGAGTAGACGGCGAAGAGCAGGACGTAGCCGAGCGAGCCGGGCAGCAGGACCGTGCCGACGGTCAGCCCGCTGTCCTCCATGTCCATGCCGTCGACCGCCGAGCTCATGGAGAAGGTGAGCATCGCGGGCAGCACCAGGGCGGTGAACATCGCCGCCTTGTTGCGGCCGAGCAGGGTGAGTTCGGCGCGGGCGAGCGCCTTCATCCGGGAGGCGGGGGTGCTCTGCGGGGCCGTGCGGACCCGGGGGCGGGCCAGGTCGGTGGTGCTCATCGGGTCGGCTCCTGTTCCCGGGCGATGTGCAGGAAGGCCTCTTCGAGGGTGGCCGAGCGGATGTCGAGGCCGCCCAGCTCGACGCGGTTCTCCCGGGCCCACAGCAGCAGTTCGGTGGCGGTGTGCTGGAGCGCGGTGGTCCGCAGCCGTACGGTCCGGCCCTCGCTCTCGTGGGAGCCGACGCCGAGCCGGGCCAGCGGAGGGAGGTCGCCCAGGTGGTAGCCGTCGGGCAGGTCGAAGCAGAGGCGCGCGGGCTGGGCGGCGACCACGTCGGCCACCCGCCCGGCGGCCGCGATGCGCCCTTCGTGCAGGATGGCGAGCCGCTCGGCGAGCGCCTCGGCCTCCTCCAGGTAGTGCGTGGTCAGCAGCACGGTGGTGCCCGCGTCCCGCAGTTCGCGGACCAGCTCCCAGGTGGTGTGGCGGCCCTCGGCGTCCAGGCCGGTGGTCGGCTCGTCGAGGAAGAGCACCTCGGGCCGGGCCAGCAGGGCGAGCGCGAGGTCGAGCCGGCGCTTCTCGCCGCCGGAGAGCTGCTTGACGCGTACGTCCGCGCGCCGGGCGAGCCCGACCAGCTCCAGCGCCTCGCCCACGGGCCGGGCGCCGCTGGTGCAGCCCGCCCACATCCGTACGGTCTCCGCGACGGTCAGCTCGGACGGGAAGCCGCCCTCCTGGAGCATCACCCCGGTGCGGGGGCGCACGGCGGCCCGTTCGGTGTACGGGTCGTGGCCGAGCACCCGGACCGTTCCGGCGCTCGGCGGGGCGAGCCCTTCGAGCAGTTCGACGGTGGACGTCTTGCCGGCGCCGTTGGTGCCGAGCAGCGCGAAGAGTTCACCGCGCGCCACGGAGAAGGAGATTCCACGAACGGCCTCGAAGCCTCCGGCGTAGGTGCGCCGCAGCTCCTCGACCTCGATCACATCTGGCATGCGTCCAGCGTCGCGCGGGAGCGGGGCCGGGGGCAGTGCGCGGTGTCACCGCCGCCCATGACAAATGTCAGGGGCCCGGCGGGACGCCGACACGACGAAGGCCCCGGTCTGATGACCGGGGCCTTCGCCTTCTGAGCGGACGACGAGATTCGAACTCGCGACCCTCACCTTGGCAAGGTGATGCTCTACCAACTGAGCCACGTCCGCATTGCTGCCGCTCGGCTCTCACCGGCGGTGCGAACACCACTCTACCTGATCCACAACCGTGGTCGGTAAGTGATGCAGAGCGGGTGACAGGAATTGCACACTGCGCCTCCCCCCTGGAAGGGGGGTGTTCTACTACTGAACTACACCCGCACGCTCCGGTGGACCCGGGCCTTTCGGCCTTGCCCCTCGGCGTGCTCCAGACTCTAGCCGATCACCCCGGGTGCCGTGCAACTCGGTTGCCGGGGCCCGCAGTCCGAGGGCCCCGGCGCCGCTCGCCGTCCCGGGGCTCAGCTCGCCGCGCTGAACGCCTCGTAGACCTTCTTGGGGATGCGTCCCCGGGTCGGTACCTCCATGTGGTGCGAGCGGGCCCAGGCGCGGACCGCCGCCGGGTCGGGGGCGACGTCGGTGTGCCGGAAGACCTTCCCGGACCGCGACTGCTTGCGCCCGGCCTTCACATACGGTGCCAGAGCCTTCCGCAGTTTCTTCGCATTGACGAGATTGAGATCGATCTCGTAGGCCTTCCCGTCCAGGCCGAACGTGACTGTTTCCGCCGCTTCTCCGCCGTCCAGGTCGTCGGAGAGCGTGACTACTACGCGCTGAGCCACGGATATCGGTTCCTTCCTGTGGTCCGCCGTTCTCACGTGTCTGACGTGCGGCGATCCCGGCCTACCGGCTGTTTTGGAGCAAGGTGTTTCTCTCGGGTTCCCCCCGAGAAACCTTTGTACAGCCGTCGGCATTGCATGGTGAAGCCCAGACAATTGCATGCGCGTGTCCGATCGCAATCCACGGGGACGGTTTTTCCCGGGATTTTTCCCACGCGCGGTCGGGGCCGAAACCGGAACGTGATCGGACCTCTCCGATATCTACTCGCGTAGATTTTCGGGCCGGGTACTCTGAGGGAACCGCCTTCGCACCACACCACCACGGGAGTGCCAGTGGCACGCGTCGTAGTCGACGTCATGCTCAAGCCGGAGATCCTCGACCCGCAGGGACAGGCGGTGCAGCGCGCACTGCCCCGTCTCGGCTTCGAGGGGATCGCCGACGTTCGCCAAGGAAAGCGTTTCGAGCTGGATGTGGAAGGGCCCCTCGACGAGGCCGCCCTCGCCCGCATCCACAAGATGGCCGAAACGTTCCTCGCCAACACCGTCATCGAGGACTTCACCGTGAAGGTCGAGGAGTCCAAGTGACCGCTCGCATCGGTGTCGTCACCTTCCCCGGGACGCTCGACGACCGCGACAGCCTGCGGGCCGTGCGGATCGCGGGTGCCGAGCCGGTGTCGCTGTGGCACCGCGACAAGGACCTCAAGCAGGTCGACGCGGTCGTCCTGGCCGGCGGCTTCTCCTACGGCGACTACCTGCGGGCCGGAGCCATCTCCCGCTTCTCGCCGGTGATGGAGACGGTCATCGACCAGGCGAAGGCCGGCATGCCGGTGCTCGGCATCTGCAACGGCTTCCAGGTCCTCACCGAGTCCCACCTGCTGCCGGGCGCGATGCTCCGCAACAACCACCTGCACTTCATCTGCCGCGAGCAGAAGCTGCGGGTGGAGAACGACCGGACCGCGTGGACCGCCGACTACGAGGCGGGCCAGGAGATCCAGGTCCCGCTGAAGAACATGGACGGCCGGTACGTCGCCGACGAGCGCACGCTCGACGAGCTGGAGGCCGAGGGCCGCGTCGCCTTCCGCTACCTGGACATGAACCCCAACGGCTCGCTCCGCGACATCGCCGGCATCACCAACGCCGTCGGCAACGTCGTCGGTCTGATGCCGCACCCCGAGCACGCCGTGGAGCCGCTGGTCGGCACCGGCCGCACCGACGGCCTCGGTTTCTTCACCTCGATCCTCAAGAAGCTGGTCAACGCCTGATGAGCCTCGACACCGTCAAGCACGCCACCGGGACGCCCGACGTCGAGCAGCCGTGGAAGGAGCTCGGCCTCAAGGAGGACGAGTACGCCCGGATCCGGCAGATCCTGGGCCGCCGCCCCACCGGCGCCGAGCTCGCCATGTACTCCGTGATGTGGTCGGAGCACTGCTCGTACAAGAGCAGCAAGGTCCACCTGCGCCAGTTCGGCGAGAAGGTGCCCGAGAACGACGCGATGCTCGTGGGCATCGGCGAGAACGCGGGCGTCGTCGACGTCGGCCAGGGCTACGCGGTCACCTTCAAGGTGGAGTCCCACAACCACCCCAGCTACATCGAGCCGTACCAGGGCGCGGCCACCGGTGTCGGCGGCATCGTCCGCGACATCCTGGCGATGGGCGCCCGCCCGGTCGCGGTCGTCGACCCGCTGCGCTTCGGCGCGGCCGAGCACCCCGACACCAAGCGCGTCCTGCCGGGCGTGGTCGCGGGCATCGGCGGTTACGGCAACTGCCTCGGCCTGCCGAACATCGGCGGCGAGGTCGTCTTCGACGAGTGCTACCAGGGCAACCCGCTGGTCAACGCCGGCTGCATCGGCGTGATGAAGCACGAGGACATCCACCTCGCGAAGGCGTCCGGCCCCGGCAACAAGGTGATCCTGTACGGCGCCCGTACCGGCGGCGACGGCATCGGCGGTGTGTCGGTCCTGGCCTCGGAGACCTTCGAGTCGACGGGTCCGGCGAAGAGGCCCGCGGTCCAGGTCGGCGACCCCTTCCAGGAGAAGCTCCTCATCGAGTGCACCCTGGAGATCTTCAAGGAGAAGCTGGTCGCGGGCATCCAGGACCTGGGCGGCGCGGGCCTGTCCTGCGCGACCTCGGAGCTGGCGAGCGCCGGCTCCGGCGGTATGCGCGTGGACCTGGAGACGGTCCCGCTGCGCGACGCCACGCTCTCGCCCGAGGAGATCCTCATGAGCGAGTCCCAGGAGCGCATGTGCGCGGTGGTCGAGCCGCGGTATGTGGACCGCTTCATGGAGATCTGCGAGAAGTGGGACGTCATCGCCACGGTCATCGGCGAGGTGACGGACGGCGAGCGTCTGGAGATCTTCTGGCACGGCGAGCAGATCGTGGACGTACCGCCGCGGACCGTGGCGCACGAGGGCCCGGTGTACGAGCGCCCCTACGCCCGTCCCTCCTGGCAGGACGCCCTCCAGGCGGACGACGCGGGCAGGCTGCCGCGGCCGTCGACGTCCGAGGAGCTGCGTGCGCAGGTCCTGCGGCTGGTCGGCTCCCCCAACCAGGCGTCGAAGGCCTGGATCACGGACCAGTACGACCGTTTCGTGCAGGGCAACACCGTCCTGGCGCAGCCCGAGGACGCGGGCATGGTCCGTATCGACGAGGAGTCGAACCTCGGGGTCGCGATGGCGACGGACGGCAACGGCCGGTACGCGAAGCTCGACCCGTACGCGGGCGCGCAGCTCGCGCTGGCCGAGGCGTACCGCAACGTGGCCGCCTCCGGCGCCAAGCCGCTGGCCATCTCGGACTGCCTGAACTTCGGTTCGCCCGAGGACCCGGACGTGATGTGGCAGTTCGCCGAGGCCACCCGCGGTCTGGCGGACGGCTGCCTCCAGCTGGGCACCCCGGTGACCGGCGGCAACGTCTCGCTCTACAACCAGACCGGTGACACCGCCATCCACCCGACGCCGGTGGTCGCCGTCCTCGGTGTGATCGACGACGTGACGCGCCGTACGCCGATCGCCTTCGCGGAGCAGGGCCAGCTGCTGTACCTCCTCGGTGACACCCGGGAGGAGTTCGGCGGTTCTGCCTGGTCCCAGGTGATCCACGACCACCTCGGCGGGCTGCCGCCGCGGGTGGACCTGGACCGGGAGAAGCTGCTCGGCGAGATCCTGATCTCGGCCTCGCGCGACGGGATGATCGACGCGGCGCACGACCTGTCCGACGGCGGTCTCGTCCAGGCCGTGGTCGAGTCCTGCCTGCGGAGCGGGCACGGGGCGCGGCTGGTGGTCCCGGAGGGGCTGTCCGCGTTCACCTTCCTGTTCAGCGAGTCCGCGGGACGGGCGGTCGTCGCGGTGCCGCGCAGCGAGGAGCTCCGCTTCACCGACATGTGCGGGGCCCGCGGGCTGCCGGCGACCCGTATCGGTGTCGTCGACGGGGATTCCGTCGAGGTGCAGGGCGAGTTCACCGTGGGGCTGGCGGAGCTGCGCGAGGTCCACGAGGCGACGATTCCGGCGCTGCTGGCGTGAGGTGACCTGTCGGCCGTACGACGAAGGGGCCCCGGGGTTTTCCCGGGGCCCCTTCGTCGGTCCTCTCTCCTTCGGCCCTCCCTCGTCTTCCCCGGGGCTCAACCGGCCTGGCGGGGCAGGCGCGTCGCCAGAGCGGCGGCCGCCGCCATCAGCACCGCCCCCACCACGAACACCACGTCCATCCCCGTCGTGAGGGCCTGCACCCCCGACGCGTGCGACGGTCCGCGCAGCGCGCCGAGCGCGCTCGTGGAGCCGCCCGGGCCCTTCGCCTCGTACACCCGGCTCAGCAGGGTGCCGAACAGGGCCGCGCCCAGGGCGTTGCCGAGGGTCTGGAAGAAGCGGGTGCCCGTCGTCGCGACGCCCAGCTGCCGGGGCGGGGCCGCCTGCTGGACGATCAGGACGAGCTGGCCGACGAGCAGCCCGAAACCGACGCCCATCAGCAGCAGTTCGGCCCGGATCTGCCACAGGCTGGTGGTCACCCCGGTGGTCGCCAGCAGGGCCAGAGCCGCCGTCGACGCGGTCGAGCCGGCCAGGACGAAGGTCTTCTGGGACCAGCCGCGTGCCGCGAGCCGCTCCGAGGCGATGCCGACCGCGGTCATGCCGATCGCCATCGGGATGAGGTAGAGGCCCGCCGAGGTGGCCCCGATGCCCCGGACGACCTGGAGGTAGATCATCACGTAGACCAGGGTGCCCATCATCGCGGCCCCGACCAGCGCCTGGATGGCGAAGCCGAGCCGCATCGCGGGGACCTTGAACATCGACAGCGGCAGGATCGGCTCGGCCGCCGTGGTCTGGCGGCGCAGGAACAGGGCCAGCGCCGCCGCGCTCGCCGCCGCGAGGCCGAGGATCTGCGGCGAGGACCAGGCGTAGTCCTTGCCGCCCCACTCCGTCACCAGCAGCAGGGACACCGAGAACGCCGCCGCGAGCACCGCGCCCGCGAAGTCGATCCGGTGCCGCACCGGGGTGACCGGCAGCCGGAGCACCACGGCCGCGCCGGCCAGCACGGCGATGCCGACCGGCAGGTTGACGTAGAAGATCCAGCGCCAGTCGGCGTGGTCCGCGAGCGTGCCCCCGAGCCACGGGCCGAGCGCCATGCCGGCCCCGGCCACGACTCCGCCGATGCTGCCACCCTTGCCGCGCCCGCCGCCGCCGTTGCCGGGGGCCTGGAGCTGGGCGAGGACGACCATGGTCACGCTCATCAGGCCGCCGCCGCCGACGCCCTGCACGGCGCGGGCCGCGATGAGCTGACCCATGGACTGGGCGGCCCCGCACAGCGCCGACCCGAGCAGGAAGGTGGCGATGGCGCCCACGAACACCTTCTTGGCGCCGATGGTGTCGCACAGCTTCCCGTACAGCGGCAGCACCGCCGCCGAGGCGAGCGCGAACGCGCTGATCAGCCACGGGATCTTGTCCACCCCGTGCACCGGGTCCAGGTCCTGGACGATCGGGACGGTCGCGGCCGAGACGATGTTGGTGTCGAGCACCGCGAGCAGGATCGTCACCAGGCAGACGGCGAACGCGATCTTCGTACGGGCCGGGGACATCGGGGTGTCGGCCGCGTGGGCCGGTGTGCTGGTACGCGGGAGCGTCCGCGCTGCTTCGGGCATGGCTGTGCCCGGTGTCCTGGACATGGTGAATTCCCCCTCCGGGGCGCCGGTACGGGCCGTACGCCGTGGTCGTCTTCGGCACCACTGTGGAGCATCTATCTATACCGAGTCAATGTTTTATCCAGGGCTAATATTCATCCTGGTACAGTGATGCTCATGGTGGAGTACGAGGAGTCACCCGCCCCGGCCGGTCTGGGCCTGCGGGAGCGCAAGAAGTGGCAGACCCGGCGCCGGCTCATGGCCACGGCCGTGGAGCTCTTCACCGAGCGGGGGTTCGACAAGGTCTCGGTGGCGGAGATCGCCGAGGCGGCCGAGGTGTCGAAGATGACCGTCTTCAACCACTTCGGCAGCAAGGAGGATCTGGCGCTCGGGCCCGTGGAGGAGCACACCGAGGACGTGGTCCGCGCCGTCCGCGAGCGGGCCCCCGGCGAGTCGGTGACCACCGCCGTACGCCGCCACTACCTGGCGGCCGTGGAGGCCCGCGACGCCGCCGTGGGCCTCTGCGACCAGCCGCTGGTCGTCAAGCTGCTGCGGCTCATCATGGAGACCCCGGTGCTGCTGAACCGGGCCCACGCGGCGCTCGTCCGCAGCTCCGACCTGGTCGCGGAGGCGCTCCGGGAGGAGACCGGGGATCCGGTGCTCGCGCGGGTCGCGGCGGCCCAGCTGATGGGGACGCGCGCGACGCTGATCAGCGAGAACCATCGCCGCCTGCTGCTCGGCGAACCGGCCGAGCGGATCGTTCCGGATGCGGTGCGGTTGGCTGGGCGGGGGTTCGATCTGGTGGAGTTCGGCTTGCGCGACTTCCCCACGAGCTAGCCCTCGGCCCCGCCGTCGGCCGACGGCCCGCGAGCGGCCCCGGGGGCGGGTGGTCGCCGACGGGCGGCGGACCCTGGCTGGCTGGTCGCGCAGTTCCCCGCGCCCCTGGGGTCCGTTTTTGCCTGCGGGTTGTGGTGGGCTGCTCGCGCAGTTCCCCGCGCCCCTAAAGGCCAGTGGCTGAGCCAACGCTTCCGGCTGAGGCCGACCCCCTAGGGGGCGCGGGGAACTGCGCGAGCAGCCCACCACTGACCGGCAGTCGAAGCCCCGGCCGGTTAAGGGGCGCGGGGAACTGCGCGAGCAACCCACCACCGACCGGCAGTCGAAGTCCCGGCCGGTTAAGGGGCGCGGGGAACTGCGCGAGCAACCCACCACCGACCGGCAGTCGAAGCCCCGGCCGGTTAAGGGGCGCGGGGAACTGCGCGAGCAACCCACCACTGACCGGCGGCCGAAGCCCCGGCCGGTTAAGGGGCGCGGGGAACTGCGCGACCAGCCCACCGCCGACCGGCAGTCGAAGTCCGGGCCCCACACCGCCCCGCCGAATAGGCTCCCCGCATGCCCCCCGCCAAAAAGCGCCAGCGCCCCCGTACCTATGACTCCGCCAAAATCCGCCCCGCCGTTCTCGGCCAGTTCGCGCACGTGCGCGAGGCGGTGGCGGGGCTGGGACCCGAGGTTCTGGGGCGGCCGACCCGGCTCGCGGGGTGGAGCGTGCGCGACCTCGCGCTCCATCTGGCGGAAGCCGTCGACGTGGTCGCCCGGAACCTGGCCGAGCCGCCCCCGCCCCCGCTCGCGCCCCCCGCCCGCCCGGAGCTCACCCTCCTGGAGTGGCCGTTCGCCGAGCCCGTACGGCCCCACGCCCCGCCGACGGACACCACCACCGGCCTCGACGTGCTCTACGACGACATCGCCACCCGTACCGCCCGGCTCCTGCCCGACGCGCCGGACACCCGGCTGGTGTCGACCCGCGTCGGCACCATGACCCTCGCCGACCACCTGGTCACCCGCACGGTGGAGCTCTGCGTCCACACCGACGACCTGAACGACGCCGTGCCCGGCCTCGACATCCCGTACGAGCGACAGGCGCTCGCCGCCTGCACCCGGCTGCTCGCCGACGCGCTCGCGGCGAAGGCGCCGGGCGGCTCGGTGGAGGTGCGCGTCCCGCCGTACGCGGTGGTGCAGTGCGTCGAGGGCCCCCGGCACACCCGGGGCACGCCCCCGAACGTCGTCGAGACCGACCCGCTCACCTGGCTCCGGCTCGCCACCGGGCGCCGGGCGTGGGCGGACGAGGTGGAGGCGGCGCGCATCGCGGCGAGCGGGGAGCGGGCGGACCTCTCCGCGCTCCTGCCGGTGCTCTCCCGCTGACGCCGGTGCCCGCCCGCTGACACCGGTGCTCTCCCGCTGAAAGAAGGACCCCCCTGGCCGGGCGCCGGGCCCGGAAAGGGCCGCCCGAATGGCCGCCCGAATGCCGCCCCGGCCAGGGTGGTCATATGGCTACGGCAGGTGACGCCCGGGCAGCACCCCGCACCCCCGCGCGCGACCTCCGTCACATTCCCCGCCCGGTCCCCCCCACCGCGCATTTCCCGCCGTGGCGGGAAAAGCCCTGCTCCACCCCGTCCGGCAGATGCCACAAACCGCCCACTGCCCTCCTCTCGTCCGTATCCCCAATTCGGACCAGTGGTCGATCTCGCCTACACTCGGTGGCGTGCCACGTGGTGACGGTCGACTCAATCATGATCTGCTCCCCGGCGAGAAAGGCCCCCAGGACGCTTGCGGCGTCTTCGGCGTCTGGGCTCCGGGTGAAGAGGTCGCCAAGCTCACTTACTTCGGGCTTTACGCCCTCCAGCATCGGGGCCAGGAATCCGCGGGAATCGCGGTCAGCAACGGCTCCCAGATCCTCGTCTTCAAGGACATGGGACTCGTCTCCCAGGTCTTCGACGAGACCTCTCTCGGTTCCCTCCAGGGCCATATCGCGGTCGGTCACGCCCGCTACTCGACCACCGGTGCCTCCGTGTGGGAGAACGCGCAGCCGACGTTCCGGGCGACCGCCCACGGCTCGATCGCGCTCGGCCACAACGGCAACCTGGTGAACACCGCCCAGCTGGCGGAGATGGTCGCCGACCTGCCCAAGGAGAACGGCCGCGCGACCCAGGTCGCCGCCACCAACGACACCGACCTCGTCACCGCCCTGCTCGCGGGGCAGACCGACGAGGACGGCAAGCCCCTCACCGTGGAGGAGGCGGCCGCCAAGGTCCTCCCCCAGGTGCAGGGCGCGTTCTCGCTGGTCTTCATGGACGAGCAGACGCTCTACTGCGCCCGTGACCCGCAGGGCATCCGCCCGCTGGTCATCGGCCGGCTGGAGCGCGGCTGGGTGGTCGCGTCGGAGACCGCCGCCCTCGACATCTGCGGCGCGAGCTTCGTCCGCGAGATCGAGCCGGGCGAGCTCGTCGCCATCGACGAGAACGGTCTGCGTACCTCTCGATTTGCACAAGCGAAGCCCAAGGGCTGTGTCTTCGAGTACGTGTACCTGGCCCGCCCCGACACCGACATCGCCGGGCGGAACGTCTACCTCTCCCGCGTGGAGATGGGACGGAAACTCGCCAAGGAAGCGCCGGCCGAGGCCGACCTGGTGATAGCGACTCCCGAGTCCGGCACCCCCGCGGCCATCGGCTACGCGGAGGCCAGCGGCATTCCGTACGGCTCGGGCCTGGTCAAGAACGCCTACGTCGGACGCACCTTCATCCAGCCCTCGCAGACCATCCGCCAGCTCGGGATCCGGCTGAAGCTGAACCCGCTGAAGGAAGTCATCCGGGGCAAGCGCCTGGTGGTCGTGGACGACTCGATCGTGCGCGGCAACACCCAGCGCGCGCTGGTGAAGATGCTCCGCGAGGCCGGGGCCGCCGAGGTCCACATCCGGATCTCGTCCCCGCCGGTCAAGTGGCCGTGCTTCTTCGGCATCGACTTCGCGACCCGCGCCGAGCTGATCGCCAACGGGATGACGATCGAGGAGATCGGCACCTCGCTCGGCGCCGACTCCCTCGCGTACATCTCCACGGACGCGATGATCGAGGCGACCACCATCCCCAAGGACAACCTCTGCCGCGCCTGCTTCGACGGGGTCTACCCGATGGAGCTCCCGGACCCCGAGCTGCTCGGCAAGCAGCTCCTGGAGACCGAGCTCGCGGCCGGTCCCGCCGCCACGGCCGCGGCCGACGCGCTGCGCCGCCCGTAGGCGCCCGCACGAACCCTGCAGTACGACACGAAAGTTCTCCAGAGCCATGTCATCTGCTGAATCCACTGGTGCCAGCTACGCAGCCGCGGGCGTCGACATCGAGGCGGGCGACCGCGCGGTCGAGCTGATGAAGGAGTGGGTGAAGAAGACCAAGCGCCCCGAGGTGCTGGGCGGCCTCGGCGGTTTCGCCGGGCTCTTCGACGCCTCCGCCCTCAAGCGCTACGAGCGTCCGCTGCTCGCCTCGGCCACCGACGGCGTCGGCACGAAGGTCGACCTCGCCCGCCGCCTCGGCGTGTACGACACGATCGGCCACGACCTGGTCGGCATGGTCGTGGACGACCTCGTGGTGTGCGGCGCCGAGCCGCTGTTCATGACCGACTACATCTGCGTCGGCAAGGTGCACCCCGAGCGGGTCGCCGCCATCGTGAAGGGCATCGCCGAGGGCTGTGTCCTCGCGGGCTGCGCGCTGGTCGGCGGCGAGACCGCGGAGCACCCGGGCCTGCTGGGCCCGGACGACTTCGACGTCGCCGGCGCCGGCACCGGCGTGGTCGAGTACGACCAGCTGCTCGGCGCGGATCGCATCCGCACGGGTGACGTCGTCATCGCCATGGCGTCCTCCGGACTTCACTCGAACGGGTACTCACTCGTCCGGCACGTGCTCTTCGACCGGGCGAAGATGTCGCTGGAGAGCCACGTGGAAGAGTTCGGCCGGACCCTGGGCGAGGAGCTCCTGGAGCCGACCAAGATCTACTCGCTGGACTGCCTGGCCCTCACCCGTACCGCCGAGGTGCACGCTTTCAGCCATGTCACCGGCGGCGGACTCGCCAACAACCTGGCCCGGGTCATCCCCGACCACCTGCACGCCGTGGTCGACCGCTCGACCTGGGCGCCGGGCGCGGTCTTCGACCTGGTCGGCACGGCCGGCAAGGTCGAGCGGCTGGAGCTGGAGAAGACGCTGAACATGGGCGTCGGCATGATCGCCATCGTTCCCGAGGCTTCGGTGGACGTGGCCCTGACGGCGCTGGCGGACCGGGGTGTGGACGCCTGGCCGGCCGGCCGGATCACCGAGCGCGGTGACCGCGCGACCGGCGCCGAGCTCACCGGCGACTACGCCAAGTAAGGCCTGCGGACAGCACAGAACCCGGCCCGGAGCGTGAGCTCCGGGCCGGGTTCGGTACTGCCTTGAGCAGCTAAAATGATGGCTGCGAAAAGCCGAAGGCCCTGAAAGACGAGCGCGCGTCAAGCACCGCGCCGCTGGGACGACGGACCGGACTCCTCGTCCTCGTCGTCGTCCTCGTTGTACAGCTCCGCATAGCGGGCGTACGGGTCGTCTTCCTCGTCGTCGTCCTCGAACGGCTCGCCATTCGGCGGCTGATTCGAGATCGGCTGCGAAGTCGATGCGCCCAGCTCGTTGGCCAGACGCGACAGGTCAGTCCCGCCGCTGCTGTACTTCAGCTGGCGGGCGACCTTCGTCTGCTTGGCCTTTGCCCGGCCGCGCCCCATGGCTCGACCCCCTCGGTGACGGGGCTCGACGGCCCCAGAGTCTTGACACGCGTTCATGGTTCGGAGCGGGCTCTCCGTGGAGAGACCGTGTCCGTAGGGCTTCAACGGTACCTGCTTCCGCGGCCATACGGTACGCCGCCCGCATGACGTGCCACTTCACAGAACCCGCAAGGAGCCCTTTCCTCGCTGGTCAACCGCGATTTTAACCTCTTCTCGGCGTCCGACCCGCCGACCGGCGTGAGTCTTGTCTCCCCTGTCGCCGGATGGGGCGCCGGATCGGACGCCGCGAGCGTCAGCGCCGACGCGCCTCGGCCATGCGCTGCTCGGCGATCCGGTCGGCCGCGGCGGCCGGCGGAATCCCGTCTTCCTTCGCACGTGCGAATATGGCCAGCGTGGTGTCGAAGATCTTCGCGGCCTTCGCCTTGCAGCGGTCGAAGTCGAAGCCGTGCAGCTCGTCGGCGACCTGGATCACGCCACCGGCGTTGACCACGTAGTCGGGCGCGTAGAGGATCGCGCGGTCCGCGAGGTCCTTCTCCACCCCCGGGTGCGCCAGCTGGTTGTTGGCCGCGCCGCACACGATCTTCGCGGTGAGGACCGGCACGGTCTCGTCGTCGAGCGCGCCGCCCAGGGCGCACGGGGCGTAGATGTCCAGCCCCTCCACCCGGATCAGCGCGGCCGTGTCGGCGACCGCGGTGACGCTGCCCGGGTGCTTGTCGAGGACGCGGCGCACCGACTCCTCGCGCACATCGGTGATCACGACCTCGGCGCCGTCCGCCACCAGGTGCTCCACGAGGTAGTGGCCCACCTTGCCCACACCCGCGACACCGACCTTGCGCCCGCGCAGCGTCGGGTCGCCCCACAGGTGCTGGGCGCTGGCCCGCATGCCCTGGAAGACACCGAACGCGGTGAGCACGGAGGAGTCGCCCGCGCCGCCGTTCTCGGGGGAGCGGCCGGTCGTCCACCGGCACTCGCGCGCCACCACGTCCATGTCCGCCACATAGGTGCCGACGTCGCACGCCGTCACGTAACGGCCGCCGAGCGAGGCCACCATCCGCCCGTAGGCGAGCAGGAGTTCCTCGGTCTTGTCGGTCTCCGGGTCACCGATGATCACGGCCTTGCCGCCGCCGTGGTCGAGGCCGGCCATGGCGTTCTTGTACGACATGCCGCGCGAGAGGTTGAGCGCGTCGGCGACGGCCTCGGCCTCGGTGGCGTAGGGGTAGAAGCGCGTTCCGCCGAGGGCCGGGCCCAGGGCGGTGGAGTGGATGGCGATGACGGCCTTGAGGCCCGTGGCGCGGTCCTGGCACAGCACGACCTGTTCGTGTCCGCCCTGGTCCGATCGGAACAGGGTGTGCAGAACATCCGCTGAGCTGACGGCGTCGCCGGTCACATCGGTCACGGTGGTGACTCCCAAGTACGAAGCGGCGTTTGGCGGTCCGCCTGTGGGTGGGGCGGGCCGCGTCGCGGCCCGCCCGGGGCCGCGCTGGGAGCAGAGTAAGTCCTACGCGTGCGTAGATCAGGCGCAGTGCCGAGGATCACCCTCCCGTCCCCCGCGCGCGTGGGACGATTCGACCCATGGCGGTGGTGTCCTCGGTGATCGTCCCGTACGCGTCCTATCTGCGGGTGTACGAGCCGCTGGCCGCCTTCCCCGAACCGGAGCGCGCCCACTGGGCGCGGTACGCGGAGCGCGGGCGCACCCCCGGTGCCCAGGACGAACACCGGCGCGCGCTGGCCGACCTGGTGCCGACGCCGCCGGTGGCGGTGCCGGTCCACGAGAGCGCGGACGCCTTCGTGGCCGAGGTCGACGGGGTGGTGTGCGTCTGCCCGTGGCGGACCCGGCTGCGCGGCTGGCAGGCCCTGGAGGTGCTGGCGGACCAGTTCCCGGCGCCGGTGCTCGACGCGCTGCTGCCGCCGGTGGTGCGCCGGCAGGCCGCGGCGGACTACGAGCGGTGGCGGGAGGCGAACCCGGACGCCCGGCCGTGGATCCTGACGGCGGTCTGGCACATCCCTGTGAGCTGGTTCACAGTCTTTTCGGACGAAGAGAGGGAGTATGTCCGGGCGGAGAGCGGCGCGGCGCCCGTGCTGCGCTACCGCACCCCGATGGTCCAGGCCCGTCGCCGCCTCGCGTGGGCGCTGCGGACCCTGCGCGACCACATCGACGAGGGGCCCCTGACGGAGGGCCTGGTCGACGTGGGGCGCTGGCTGGAGGAGTTCCACCCCCGTTCGCTGGTGGAGCTGGACTACGGCGGGCTGGTGCACGCCCTGCCGAGGGCGCGGCTGGAGGAGGACCGCTCGGCGGCCGACGTGGCCGAGGGGATCGCCGCGCTGCGGGCCGGGGACGGCGCGGGGGCGGCGAGGGCGTACGAGCGCTTCACGGAGCGCTGGCGGACCGTACGGGAGCGCCGGATGGCGAACTGACGGCCTGTCGGACTGAAGAGGCGTCCGAACGCGCCGCGCGCTCACCCGTTCGGGTGGGTGTCTTCGTACGCCTGAGTGACCCTTGCGAGCGGGTGCTCGGGACGTAGGTCCTGATCCGGGCCTTTGCCTCAAGCGTGACGGACCGCACTTACTGGGCCCTTGCGTCGATCCCCCATCCTCGTGCCAAAATAGGACAAGGAGTCCGGGGAGGGCTCCTTCCGTCCAACTAATGGCGGATTGCTTGGTATTGCCTGCTATGGGGGGTCTGATGACTCCTGATCGCTCTGTGACTGATCGTCACTGTGGCGTGACTGTCCGCTATGGCATGGTCCATCGGCTTCCGTCGCTGATGAACACCTGGGAGGGCAATTCCATCGGTTTGGCCGACGTGGCTGGACAGATGGTGTAGTTGTAGTGCCGAGGACAAGCCGTTCGTCCTATAACCGACTCGGCTCGCGTCCGCCATTTCGGGCAACGCGGGTCAAGGTGCAGAATTTAGAGGAAAGAACCGAGAAGGTTCGGTTCTCCCGAGGAGGCCGCTCATGACCGCTCGCACCCCTGATGCCGAGCCGCTGCTGACCCCGGCTGAGGTTGCCACGATGTTCCGCGTGGACCCGAAGACGGTCACCCGCTGGGCGAAGGCGGGCAAGCTCACGTCCATCCGCACGCTGGGTGGACACCGCCGGTACCGCGAAGCAGAGGTCCGTGCGCTGCTTGCGGGTATTCCGCAGCAGCGTAGCGAGGCCTGAACAACACCCCGATAACGGGCATTCCGGGGCCCCCACCCCGGTCGCCCACCCCATAGCTCCACTGGCGCCCTGCCCGCCCCAACGGGCTCGCCGTCATCGGCCGCGCTGGACTCCGCCGGGTCCAGCGCGGTCTTTTTCATGTCCCGGTCCGGGACTGTCCGGGCCGTCCGGGGGTAGTTCGCGGGGCATCCCCGGTGCCCTTCGGGGAGTGGTGCAATTGCACATATTAAATTGGGGGGTTGTAGGCACGGTGTAAGTTCCCCGGTTCCCAAAACTCGTTCGGTGACTCGCGTCACACCGTCCGGAGCGCTTTCCGAGGACAGCCTGCCACCGTCCGGGGGCCGGCGAACCCGCCGTAGGTCACCGCTCGGCGGGACTTTCGTCCTCGGCCGCGATGCCGGGCCGGGGTTCCTGGGGTGTCTCGGGGAGGGCGAGGAAGGGGTCGGGCTCGGTGGAGGGCTCCATGGCGAGCCGCAGGAGGCGCGAACAGACGGGGCAGTGGCGGGTGACGTGCCGGTAGCCGCTCGCGGCCGACAGGTGGGCGCGCAGCAGCGCCCGTGTCTCGTGCCTCGCGGACGACGCCTTCATGCGCCACCTCCGGAGTGGGGCCCGCTGTACCTCCTCCTTGGGTACCGGCGCCGGATGACCGCGTCAAGACGGCCGGAAACGCCAAGTGGGCCCGAATCCAGGGGGATCTGGACCCACTTGTCATGCGGGGGGCGGGCAGCAAGCACAGGGGCCCGCCTCCGTGGCGGACGCGGGCCGCGCCCGGCGGGCCGGGGCTGGACAGCACCGAAGCCCGCATCCACCGTGGATGCGGGCTTCGGTCTCGCTGCGGTCCTGACGGGATTTGCTGTGTCTGTTGCGCGGCTCCGCCGCGGGGCGCGGCCTCCGGCGGGCCGGTGCTGAAACAGCACCGAAGCCCGCATCCACGGGGGAGGCGGGCTTCGAATTCGCTGCGGTCCTGACGGGATTTGAACCCGCGGCCTCCACCTTGACAGGGTGGCGAGCACTCCAAACTGCTCCACAGGACCAGGTTTCGCAGCCTGTGCTTGCTCCTTGGCTGCGAGAGAGACTCTACAGCAGGTCAGCTGGTCAGGTCGAACTCACTCAGGGCGATGGGGCCGTCACGGCGTCCGTCCACGGCCGGCGTCACGGCGCCGCCGCGTCGATCGCCTTCACGATCCGCTTGTCCGAGACGGGGAACGCCGTGCCCAGCGCGTGTGCGAAGTAGCTGACCCGCAGCTCCTCGATCATCCAGCGGATGTCCAGGACCTCCCGCGGCACCGGCCGCCCCTGCGGCATCTGCTCCAGGAGCCAGGCGTATTCGTCCTGCATCTCGTGGACCTTCTCCATGCGCGTGGTGTCGCGCTGCACCGACGTCGGCATCTGCTGGAGCCGCCGGTCCACCGCCACCAGATAGCGCATCAGGTCCGGCAGCCGGCGCAGCCCCGTCAGGGTCACGAAACCCGCGGGCATCAGGGCCGCCAGCTGCTCCCGTACGTCCTGGAGGTTGTTGATCAGGACCAGGCTGTTGGTGGCCTTCAGACGGCGTTCGCAGGCCTGCCAGGCGGCCAGGATCTGCTGGACCTGCCCGACCGTTCGTACGGTCGCGTCGACGAGGTCCGCGCGCACCTTGTCGAAGAGCTTGCGGAAGGACTCCTCGTCCCACGCGGGACCCCCGTGGTCCGCGATCAGCTTGTCGGCGGCGGCCGTGGCGCAGTCATCGAAGAGCGCCTGCACCGAGCCGTGCGGATTGCGGGACAGGGCGAGCTTCTGCTGGTTGGTCAGCTTGTCCGAGGCGAACTTCGCCGGGTTCACCGGGATGTTCAGCAGGATCAGCTTCCGGGTGCCGCGCCACATCGCCTGCTGCTGCTCGGCCTCGGTGTCGAAGAGCCGTACGGAGACGGTCTCGCCGGAGTCGACGAGGGCCGGGTAGGCCTTCACCGGCTGTCCCGCGCGCTTGGTCTCGAAGACCTTCGTCAGGGTGCCGATCGTCCAGTCGGTCAGGCCCGTGCGCTCGATGGAGACCCCGCCCGAGGGGGCCGCCGCCGCGGCGGCCTGGGAGAGCGCCTGGCGGGCCTTGGGGCGCAACTGGAGCTTGAGCGCTTCGAGGTCCTTGTCCTCGGCCAGCTTGCGGCGCCGCTCGTCGACGATCCGGAACGTGATCTTCAGGTGGTCGGGGACGCGCGTCAGGTCGAAGTCCTCGGCCGTGACCGGCACTCCCACCATCCGCTGGAGCTCGCGCGCCAGCGTCACCGGCAGTGGCTCCTGCAACGGCACCGCACGCTCCAGGAACTTCGTCGCGAAGTTGGGCGCGGGCACGTAGTGGCGCCGGATCGGCTTGGGGAGGGAGCGGATCAGCTCCGTCACCACCTCCTCGCGCAGGCCCGGGATCTGCCAGTCGAAGCCCTCGTCGGTGACCTGGTTGAGCACCTGGAGCGGGACGTGGACGGTCACGCCGTCCGCGTCCGCGCCCGGCTCGAACTGGTAGGTGACCTTGAACTTGAGCCGGCCCTGGCGCCAGTTGTCCGGGTAGTCGTCCTTGGTGACGGCGAGCGCCGACTCCCGGATGAGCATCTCCCGCTCGAAGTCCAGGAACTCCGGCTCCTCATGGCGTTTGTGCTTCCACCAGGAGTCGAAGTGCGCCCCCGACACCACGTGTTCGGGCACCCGCTGGTCGTAGAAGTCGAAGAGCGTCTCGTCGTCGACCAGGATGTCGCGGCGCCGCGCCCGGTGCTCCAGCTCCTCGACCTCGGTCAGCAGCTTGCGGTTGTCGGCGAAGAACTTGTGGTGGGTGCGCCAGTCGCCCTCGACCAGCGCGTTGCGGATGAACAGCTCGCGCGAGGCCTCCGGGTCGATACGGCCGTAGTTCACCTTGCGGTTGGCGACGATCGGCACGCCGTACAGCGTGACCCTCTCGTACGCCATCACCGCGGCCTGGTCCTTCTCCCAGTGCGGCTCGCTGTAGGTGCGCTTGACCAGGTGCTGGGCGAGCGGCTCGATCCACTCGGGCTCGATCTTCGCGTTGACCCGCGCCCACAGGCGGGAGGTCTCCACGAGCTCGGCCGACATGAGGACCTTGGGCTGCTTCTTGAAGAGGGCGGAGCCCGGGAAGATCGCGAACTTGGCGCTGCGGGCGCCCAAGTACTCGTTCTTGTCCGTGTCCTTCAGCCCGATGTGCGACAGGAGGCCCGCCAGCAGCGACACATGGACGCTCTGCTCGGGGGCGTCCTCCTCGTTGAGGTGGATGCCCATGGTCTTGGCGACCGTCCGCAGCTGGGAGTAGATGTCCTGCCACTCCCGGATGCGC
Source organism: Streptomyces sp. NPDC005878 (assembly GCF_040629815.1). Taxonomy (NCBI): domain Bacteria; kingdom Bacillati; phylum Actinomycetota; class Actinomycetes; order Kitasatosporales; family Streptomycetaceae; genus Streptomyces; species Streptomyces sp. NPDC005878. The sequence goes on along the minus strand of NZ_JBEXWK010000010.1, from coordinate 38,831 downwards.
AGGAAGTTCAGGTACTCCTGCTTGCACATCCGGCGGAAGCTGGAGGAGCCGCGCTCCTTCTGCTGTTCGCGCACGTACCGCCACAGGTTGAGGAAGGCGAGGAAGTCGCTCGTCTCGTCCTTGAAGCGGGCGTGCTGCTGGTCGGCCTGCTGCTGCTTGTCGGAGGGGCGCTCGCGCGGGTCCTGGATGGAGAGCGCGGCGGCGATGACCATGACCTCGCGGACACAGCCGTTCTTGTCGGCCTCCAGGACCATCCGGGCGAGCCGCGGGTCGACCGGCAGCTGCGCGAGCTTGCGGCCCATCGGGGTGAGCCGCTTGCGGGGGTCCTTCTCCGCCGGGTCCAGCGCGTGCAGCTCCTGGAGGAGCTGGACGCCGTCGCGGATGTTGCGGTGGTCCGGCGGGTCGATGAAGGGGAACTTCTCGATGTCGCCGAGCCCGGCCGCGGTCATCTGGAGGATGACGGACGCCAGGTTGGTACGGAGGATCTCCGCGTCGGTGAACTCGGGCCGGGAGAGGAAGTCGTCCTCGGAGTAGAGCCGGATGCAGACGCCGTCGCTGGTACGGCCGCAGCGGCCCTTGCGCTGGTTGGCGCTGGCCTGCGAGATCGCCTCGATGGGCAGCCGCTGCACCTTGGTGCGGTGGCTGTAGCGGGAGATACGGGCGGTGCCGGGGTCGATGACGTACTTGATGCCCGGCACGGTCAGGGACGTCTCGGCGACGTTCGTGGCGAGCACGATCCTGCGGCCGGTGTGCTGCTGGAAGACGCGGTGCTGCTCGGCGTGGCTCAGGCGCGCGTACAGCGGCAGCACCTCGGTGGACCGGAGGTTCCTCTTGTTAAGGGCGTCCGCCGTGTCGCGGATCTCGCGCTCTCCGGAGAGGAAGACCAGGATGTCGCCGGGGCCCTCCGCCTGGAGCTCGTCGACGGCGTCGCAGATCGCGGTGATCTGGTCCCGGTCGGCGTCCTCGGAATCCTCTTCCAGCAGGGGGCGGTAGCGCACCTCCACCGGATACGTACGCCCGCTGACCTCGACGATGGGCGCGTCCCCGAAGTGGCGCGAGAAGCGCTCGGGGTCGATGGTCGCCGAGGTGATCACGACCTTGAGGTCGGGGCGCCGGGGCAGCAGCTGGGCCAGATAGCCCAGCAGGAAGTCGATGTTCAGGGACCGCTCGTGGGCCTCGTCGATGATGATCGTGTCGTAGGCGCGCAGCTCGCGGTCGGTCTGGATCTCGGCGAGCAGGATGCCGTCCGTCATCAGCTTCACGAAGGTCGCGTCCTGGTCGACCTGGTCGGTGAACCGGACCTTCCAGCCGACCGCCTCGCCGAGCGGGGTCTTCAGCTCGTCCGCGATGCGGTCCGCGACCGTACGGGCGGCGATCCGGCGGGGCTGGGTGTGCCCGATCATGCCGCGCACGCCCCGGCCCAGCTCCATGCAGATCTTCGGGATCTGGGTGGTCTTGCCGGAGCCGGTCTCACCCGCGACGATCACGACCTGGTGGTCCCGTATCGCCTCCAGGATCGTGTCCTTCTTCTGGCTGACCGGGAGCTGTTCGGGGTACGTGACCTCGGGCACGCGGGAGGCCCGCCGGGCGACGCGCTCGGCGGACCTGGCGGCCTCGGCGGCGATCTCGTCGAGCACGGCCTGCCGGGCCTCGGGCTTCTTGATGCGCCGGGCACCGTCCAGACGGCGGCCGAGCCGATGGGCGTCACGCAGCGAGATCTCGCCCAGCAGGGTCTGGAGATCGGCAAAGGAAGTAGACATACCTGCTTCAGGATCTCACCCGCCGAGCGGCGGTGGCGAACGCATTTCGGAAGGGGCCCGCCCCGCCCGTACCATTTCGGGCATGTCCCGCACCGCAGCCCCGCACCGCCGCCTCGCGGCCGTGCTGCTGATGGTGCTCGGCGTGGCGACGGTGCTGCTGTGCGGGCCGTCCCCGGCGGCGGCCTCCCCAAACGAGGCGCCGCCCACCCGGATCTCCGTGACCCTGGACCGTTCGCCCGGCTGTGAGCAGGGCGGCAAGCAGGACCGGGGCGGCGACCCGGCCGCGCCCGTGCGGTCCCGTACCGCGGGCGACCAGGCCCCGGCCCTGGGGGAGCGGCTCGCCCCGGCGGCCCTCGCCGCGCGGGCCGCGGCGCACCGCGACCCGCCGGTGCGCGGCCCCACGCTCACCGCGCCCAGCCCCGTCGAGCTCTCCGTACTGAGGGTCTAGACGGCCGGTCCCCCGACCGGCCGTCCCTTTCCCCTTCCCTTTTCCGCCGCCTTCCCGTGGCGGCGGTACGTCCACGGAGACCCGTATGTCCCAGCCCCAGGGCACCCCTGCGTCCAAGCCCAAGTCCAAGCCCCGGTCCTCCTCCCGCCCGAGGCCCAGGAAGCCCTTCGTGATCGGGGCGGCCGTCGTCGCGGCGGCGGCCCTCCTGGGGGCCGTCTCGTACGGCGCGAACTCCTCCGGCGACGGTCGCGGGAGCGCCGCCGCCGAGGCGGTCGAGCCGCCCGCCGGGACCTTCCCCGAGCTGGAGAAGCTGGCCCGGCGCGACCGCGGCGACGCGCTGGCCCAGGGCCGCCCGGACGCCCCCGTCGTGATGATCGAGTACGCCGACTTCGCGTGCTCCTACTGCGGCAAGTTCGCCCGCGACACCGAACCGGCGCTGGTGAGGAAGTACGTCGACGCCGGGACCCTGCGCATCGAGTGGCGCAACATGCCGATCTTCGGCGCGGAGTCGGAGGCGGCGGCGCGGGCGGCCTGGGCGGCCGGGCGGCAGGGCCGCTTCTGGCAGTTCCACACGGCCGCCTACGCCCATGGCTCCAAGGAGAAGGGCTTCGGGAAGGACCGGCTGCGCGCGCTGGCGAAGGAGGCGGGCGTGAACGACCTCGACCGCTTCGCCCGGGACGCCGACAGCGACGAGGCGAAGGCCTCGGTGAAGAAGGACCAGGAGGAGGCGTACGGGCTCGGCGCGAGCTCCACCCCGTCCTTCGTGATCAACGGGCGCCCGCTGGCCGGCGCCCAGCCGCTGGACACCTTCGCCCAGGCCGTCGACGAGGCGGCCGCCTACCGGGCGGCGCGGACCGCCGCCGGTGCGAAGGGCACCGGAGAGTGACCGCGGACATCGGCTATCTGGCCGCGTTCCTGGGCGGGCTGCTGGCGCTGCTCAGCCCGTGCAGCGCGCTGCTGCTGCCGGCCTTCTTCGCGTACTCGATCGACTCCGCCTCCCGGCTGCTGGCCCGCACCGGTCTCTTCTACGCGGGGCTGGCCACCACCCTGGTCCCGCTGGGGGCGGCCGGTTCGTACGCGGGGCGCCTCTTCTACGGCCACCGCGACCAGCTGGTCCTCTTCGGCGGCTGGCTGATCATCGCGCTCGGTGCCGCGCAGATCCTCGGCATGGGCTTCGCCAGCCGCCGGATGACCGAGCTGTCCGGCCGCATCCGCCCGACCACGGCCGCCTCCGTCTACGCCCTGGGCGCGGTCTACGGCCTTGCGGGCTTCTGCGCCGGGCCCATCCTCGGCAGCGTCCTCACGGTGGCGGCGGTCAGCGGCAGCCCGGCCTACGGCGGGCTGCTCCTGGCGGTGTACGCGCTGGGCATGGCGGCCCCGCTGTTCCTGCTCGCACTGCTGTGGGAGCGCTTCGGGCTCGGCCGCCGGCGCTGGCTGCGCGGCCGGGCGGTGCGGCTCGGCCGCTTCGAGCTGCACACCACCTCGCTGCTCTCGGGGCTGTTCTTCATCGTCCTGGGCGGCCTGTTCCTGGCGTTCGACGGGGCCACGGCGCTGCCCGGGCTGCTGGACGTCGACGACTCCTACGCGGCCGAGCAATGGGCCCGCTCGGTCGGCGACGCCGTTCCGGACTGGGCGCTGCTGGCGGCCGTCGTGGCGGCGGTCGCGCTGGTCCTCGGCGTACGCGGCCTGCGGGCGCGGCAGCGCGAGGCGGCGGAGAGGGAGTGAGAACGCGGAAGGCCCCGTCCTGGGGACGGGGCCTTCCGGTGGTGGCTGGGGCCGGGGTCGAACCGGCGACCTATCGCTTTTCAGGCGATCGCTCGTACCAACTGAGCTACCCAGCCACGGTGTTTCACGTGAAACACCAGCGGTCCTGACGGGATTTGAACCCGCGGCCTCCACCTTGACAGGGTGGCGAGCACTCCAAACTGCTCCACAGGACCAAGCAATGTGCGAGCACTAGTCTCGCACACGGTAATGCGTGCCCCCAACGGGATTCGAACCCGTGCTACCGCCTTGAAAGGGCGGCGTCCTGGGCCACTAGACGATGAGGGCTAAGGGCCCACCTGGGCGCTTCGCAGCGCGTCGGGGACGTGAGAAGCATATGGGATGGAAGGAGCTATCGCCAAAACGGTTTCCCGGCGGCTCGCCGGGTCCCCCGCGGAGGCCGCCGGGGCGGCCCGGGCCCCCGGGCCGGGAACCGGGAGCCGGGAGGCGGGGGCGCCCGCCCGGGGCGCCGCCGCGCCCCATGCGTGACAATGGCCGCGTGCTGGAGATGACGCGCGAGGAGTTCGAGGAACTGGTCGCCGAGGCGCTGGACCGCATCCCGCCGGAGCTGACACGGCTGATGGACAACGTCGCCGTGTTCGTCGAGGACGAGCCCGCCACCGACGACCCCGAGCTGCTCGGGCTCTACGAGGGGACTCCGCTCACCGACCGCGGCGAGTGGTACGCGGGCGTGCTCCCGGACCGGATCACCATCTACCGGGGCCCCACCCTGCGGATGTGCGAGTCCCGGGAGGACGTGGTCGCCGAGACCGAGGTCACCGTCGTCCACGAGATCGCCCACCACTTCGGCATCGACGACGAGCGGCTGCACGCCCTGGGCTACGGGTGAGCGCGCCCGGACGCCCGGAGCCGATCGACCCGGACGTCGACCTCCACGTCCCCGCCCAGCGCGCCGAGACCGCCGGCGGGGCGAAGTGGCCGGTGCTCGCGGTGATCTCGGCGGGCGGGGCGCTGGGGGCGAGCGCCCGGTACGGCCTCGCGCTGGCCTGGCCGACGCACGCCGGCGGCTTCCCGTGGTCGACGCTGCTGATCAACGTCCTGGGCTGCGCCCTCATCGGCGTCCTGATGCCGCTGATCAGCGAGGGCGGACGCGGCGCCCACCACCTGGTGCGGCCCTTCCTCGGGGTCGGGGTGCTCGGCGGCTTCACCACCTTCTCGACGTACGCCGTGGAGGTCGCCCGGCTCCTCGCCCGCCGGCAGCCCGGTCTCGCGATGGTCTACGCGGCCGGGACGCTCCTCGGGGCGCTCGGCGCGGTGTGCCTGGCGGCGGGGGCGACCCGGCGGGTGCTGGCGGCACGCGCCGGGGCGGAGCGGGAGGTGCGGACGTGACGTGGCTCCTGGTGGTCGTGGGCGCGGCCGTCGGCGCGCCGCTGCGCTACGCGACCGACCGCGCGGTGCAGGCCCGCCACGACTCGGTGTTCCCCTGGGGGACGTTCGTGGTCAACGCGGCCGGAAGCCTGCTGCTCGGCGCGCTGGCGGGCGCGGCGGCCTCCTCCGGTACGTACGCGCTGCTCGGCACCGGGCTGTGCGGCGCCCTCACCACGTACTCGACGTTCTCGTACGAGACGCTCCGACTGGCCGAGCGGGGCCGGACGTTCCTGGCGGCGGCGAACGTGGCGGCGTCGGTGCTGGCCGGGCTCGGCGCGGTCTTCCTCGGCGCGGGCCTCACCGGCGGCACTCCGGCGTGAGAGCCGTCCAGCGCACCCCCGCCCGCGCGCCGGGCGGACGCCGGAGGCGCGACGACGGGCCCTGACCCGACCGGGTCCGCCCCGACCTGATCGGGTGGGACCGGATTCGCCACCGAAGGACCACCCGTCGGAATCCCGTTCGTACGGGCGGCGCCTCGGGCGTGTCCCCGGCGGGGGAAAGGGAGTTGGTCAGGGCGACCCTGCCCCGCCCGCGCTCCGGAGGCCGCCCGTGCGCCAGTTGTCCGCCCCCGCCCGTCTGGCCGTGACCGCACTGGTGGTCGCGGCGTCGGCGGGCTGCATGAGTGTGAGGGACGACGGAAAGGCTCCCAAGCCGTCGGTCTCGGTCGGGCGCGAAGGTGCGGCGGTCGAGTCGGAGGGAGTCGCCGCGGTCTCCGCCGGGGCCGGCAAGGGGCGCTCCGGCAAGCACGGCGCCAAGCCGTCCCCGGGCGCGTCCTCGGCCGCGAGCCCGAGCGGCTCGGCGCCCGGCGCGCCCGCGGCCACACCCGGTGGCCGCCCCCGGCCCCAGAACCCGCCGCGGCCCGGCGGCGGCAGCGCGGGCGGCCCCTCCGCGCCCCCGCAGCACCCCTCGTCGCCGCCCGCCTCGTCGAGCCCGCCCGCGCCCCCGACGAGCCAGCCTCCGCCGGACCCGCCGGCGAGCCCGAAGCCGAGCGACTCGCCGTCCGCCTCCCCGGCCGCGGACACCCGCACCACGGCCCTGCGCGACCTCGGGGGAAGCCAGGCCTCACGGGCCGAACCGGCGGCATCCCCGCAGGTCGGGCCGGTATAGGCGGGGCGGGTGAGGGGCTTTGTGACGTGGATCGCAAGGGAGCGGTTTGCGCTCCTGCGGGGGGAGTGCGTATGGTGGTAGATCGTTTGATCCCATTGCCCGGCGCCGACACAGAAGAGCGCCGTGTGGCGCGTACTCTCCCTAGCCGTGGCTGACCGCATCGAGGCGGTCGAATTGCGAATCACGGAGTTGACGGGCGCGTGCCGAGACTCCGGAAGGTTTCGCATTTCGCATGTCCATTTCCAGTACTGACAACACCGTCATGCCCGAGAACGACGAGATCGTCGTCGCCGAGGCCGTCGTCACCGAGACCACCGACGTCATCGAGACCGCTGAGGTCGTCGAGGTCATCGCCGCCGACGAGGCCGACGAGGCCGCCGAGCCCACCGTCACCTTCGCGGACCTCGGTCTGCCCGAGGGCGTCGTGCGCAAGCTCGCCCAGAACGGTGTGACCAGCCCCTTCCCGATCCAGGCCGCGACCATCCCGGACGCCCTGGCCGGCAAGGACATCCTCGGCCGTGGCCGCACCGGCTCCGGCAAGACCCTCTCCTTCGGTCTGCCGACCCTGGCGCAGCTCGCCGGCGGCCACACCGAGAAGAAGAAGCCCCGCGCGATCATCCTCACGCCGACGCGTGAGCTCGCGATGCAGGTCGCGGACGCCCTCCAGCCGTACGGCGACGTGCTCGGCCTGAAGATGAAGGTCGTCTGCGGCGGTACGTCGATGAGCAACCAGATCTACGCCCTGGAGCGCGGCGTCGACGTCCTCGTCGCCACCCCGGGCCGTCTGCGCGACCTCATCAACCGCGGCGCCTGCTCGCTCGCCAACGTCCAGGTCGCCGTCCTCGACGAGGCCGACCAGATGTCCGACCTGGGCTTCCTGCCCGAGGTCACCGAGCTGCTCGACCAGATCCCCGGCGGCGGCCAGCGCATGCTCTTCTCCGCCACCATGGAGAACGAGATCAGCACGCTGGTCAAGCGCTACCTGACGAACCCCGTCACGCACGAGGTCGACAGCGCGCAGGGCAACGTCTCGACGATGACCCACCACGTCCTGGTCGTGAAGCCGAAGGACAAGGCGCCGGTCACGGCCGCCATCGCCGCCCGCAAGGGCCGCACGATCATCTTCGTCCGCACCCAGCTGGGCGCGGACCGCATCGCCGAGCAGCTGTGCGAGTCGGGCGTGAAGGCCGACGCGCTGCACGGCGGTATGACGCAGGGCGCGCGCACCCGCGTCCTGGAGGACTTCAAGAAGGGCTACGTCAACGCCCTCGTCGCCACCGACGTCGCCGCCCGCGGCATCCACGTCGACGGCATCGACCTGGTCCTCAACGTGGACCCGGCCGGTGACCACAAGGACTACCTGCACCGCTCGGGCCGCACCGCCCGCGCCGGCAAGTCCGGTGTCGTGGTCTCGCTGTCGCTGCCGCACCAGCGCCGCCAGATCTTCCGGCTGATGGAGGACGCGGGCGTCGACGCCTCGCGCCACATCATCCAGAGCGCCGGCGCGTTCGACCCGGAGGTCGCCGAGATCACCGGCGCCCGTTCGCTGACCGAGGTCCAGGCCGACTCGGCGAACAACGCCGCCAAGCAGGCCGAGCGCGAGGTCGCCGAGCTCACCAAGGAGCTGGAGCGTCTGACGCGCCGCGCCGCCGAGCTGCGCGAGGAGGCCGACCGTCTGGTCGCCCGCTCCGCCCGTGAGCGCGGCGAGGACCCGGAGGTCGCCGTGGCCGAGGTCGCCGTGGCCGCCGAGGCCGAGGTCGCCGCCGTGGTGGCCGCCGAGCCGGTCGCCCAGGAGCGTCCGTACGAGCGCCGTGACGACCGGGGCAACTTCGGCCGTCGTGACGACCGCGGCGACCGCGGTGGCTTCCGCCGCGACGACCGTCGTGACGACAACCGGGGTGGCGGCTTCAACCGCGACCGCGGTGACCGTCCCGCGGGCGGCGGTTTCAACCGCGACCGCAACGACCGCGGCTTCGAGCGCCGTGACGACAACCGTGGTGGCGGCTTCCGTCGCGACGACCGTCCGTCCGGTGGTTTCAACCGTGACCGCAACGACCGTGGCTTCGAGCGTCGTGACGACAACCGCGGCGGTGGCTTCAACCGCGACCGCAACGAGCGTGACAACCGTGGTGGCGGCTTCCGTCGCGACGACCGTCCGTCCGGTGGTTTCAACCGTGACCGCAACGACCGTGGCTTCGAGCGTCGTGACGACAACCGCGGTGGCGGCTTCAACCGCGACCGCAACGAGCGTCCGGCCGGCGGCGGCTTCCGCTCCGGTGGCGGCGACCGCCCGTTCAACCGCGACCGCAACGACCGTCCCTCGGGCGGCTTCCGCTCCGGCGGCTCCGGCGACCGTCCCTACGGCCGTCGTGACGACCACCGCGGTGGCACCGGCACCGGCACGAACACCGGCTCCTTCGGCCGCCGCGACGACAAGCCGCGCTGGAAGCGCAACGGCTGATCCGTCGACCGAGTGAGTGAAGGGCCCGTACGGCACCCCAGGGGTGCGGTACGGGCCCTTCCGCGTACGGGGGCTTCTTTTGGCCAGCGGTGGCGCATGCCGGACCTCCCGCGAGGGAATCGCTGGGGGCATGACAAGTGACGCGAGTACGAATCCGGACGCCCACGGGGCGCCGGACGGTCTCGGTCCGGCGGGCGGCGGCGCGGTGCACACGACCGGCGCGGCGGCGTCCGACGAAGAGCGGCTGGCACAGCTCGGCTACACCCAGGTGCTGGCCCGCCGGATGTCCGGCTTCGCCAACTACGCCGTCTCGTTCACCATCATCTCGGTGCTCTCCGGCTGTCTGACGATGTACGCGTTCGGCATGAACACCGGCGGCCCGGCCGTGATCACCTGGGGCTGGGTCGGGGTCGGGCTGATGACGCTGCTGGTCGGCCTGGCGATGGCCGAGATCTGCTCGGCGTACCCGACCTCGGCGGGCCTGTACTTCTGGGCGCACCGACTCGCGCCGGAGCGCAGCGCGGCGGCCTGGGCCTGGTTCACGGGATGGTTCAACGTGCTCGGCCAGGTCGCGGTGACCGCCGGGATCGACTTCGGCGCGGCGTCGTTCCTGGGCGCGTACCTGAACCTCCAGTGGGACTTCGGGGTGACCCCCGGCCGGACGATCGCGCTCTTCGCGGCGATCCTGCTCCTGCACGGCCTGCTGAACACCTTCGGCGTACGGATCGTGGCGCTCCTCAACAGCGTGAGCGTGTGGTGGCACGTGCTGGGCGTGGCGGCGATCGCGGGCGCGCTGGCGTTCACCCCGGACCACCACCGCTCCACGCGGTTCGTCTTCACCCACTACGTGAACAACACCGGCTGGGGCAGCGGCTTCTACGTCGTCCTGCTCGGCCTGCTGATGGCCCAGTACACCTTCACCGGCTACGACGCCTCCGCGCACATGACGGAGGAGACCCACGACGCCGCCACGGCCGGCCCGCGCGGGATCGTGCGCGCGATCTGGACCTCGTGGATCGCCGGCTTCGTCCTGCTGCTCGGCTTCACGTACGCCATCCAGTCGTACGACGACGAACTCGGCTCGGCGACCGGCGCGCCGCCCGCCCAGATCCTCCTGGACGCGCTGGGGGCGACGGCGGGCAAGCTGCTCCTGCTGGTGGTGATCGGGGCGCAGCTGTTCTGCGGGATGGCGTCGGTGACGGCCAACTCCCGCATGATCTACGCGTTCTCGCGCGACGGCGCGCTGCCGTTCTCCCGCGTCTGGCACACGGTGAGCCCCCGTACCCGCACGCCGGTGGCGGCGGTGTGGCTGGCGACGGCGGGCGCGCTGGCGCTGGGCCTGCCGTACCTGATCAACGTGACGGCGTACGCGGCGGTGACGTCGATCGCGGTGATCGGCCTGTACATCGCGTATGTGATCCCGACGCTGCTGAGGCTGCTGAAGGGCGACGCGTTCACCCCCGGCCCCTGGCAGCTGGGGCGCTGGTCCCGCCCGGTCGGGGTGGCGGCGGTGGCCTGGGTGGCGCTGATCACGGTCCTGTTCATGCTGCCCCAGCTGTCCCCGGTGACGTGGGAGAACTTCAACTACGCGCCGGTGGCGGTGCTGGTGGTGCTGGGCTTCGCGACGGCGTGGTGGCTGGCCTCGGCCCGCCACTGGTTCCTCCGCCCGCCCGGCCCGGGCCCCGCCGACTCCCCGCACCGCCGTTCGTGACCTGCGCATACCGGCCACGAAGGGTCCCGAACGGGCCGCAACAGGCCCGGCACCCGATACCCGATCGGCTGCCGGGCGCGGTCGGGCTATGCTGCGGGGGTGCGGTATGCCAGGGGCCATTAGCTCAATTGGCAGAGCAGCGGACTTTTAATCCGTTGGTTGTCGGTTCGAGTCCGACATGGCCTACCGGCCGCAGGAGGGGTGGCACACCCCCTGACCTGCGCTCCAGCGCCCCGCCCGGGCTCCCCGGGCGGGGCGCTGTCCTGTGTCCGCCCGTTCGGTGGTCCGGTCCCGGTCAGGAGTCGCCGCCGCTCGGGGGGCAGTTGGAAGGGGGCGTGCGGCCCCCCGCGCACACGGCCGGCGCCGTGGGGCCGCCCGAGGGCGGGCTCCACGGCGCCGGCCGTCTCAACCCCGGCCCGCATGCCGGGGCTGGCCGGAGACGGGGGAATGTTGCTCTCCGGCGCGCCGCGGGCGGCCGGTGTCGAGGACGCGACGTGTTGGCGATTGTCGACACCGGCCGCTGTTCTGGGTGCGTGTACGCCGGCCGTCCCCGCGGCACGGGGTCAGCCGCCGCGCCCCTGGTGGTCGGCCTTCGGCGAAGAACACCGAGCAACCGCTTTCACCTGGGTCGATACGCACGAGACCCCTAGGGGCTTCGTGCGCAACAGTGTGGAGGGGCACCCCGCCCCCTTTCCAGGGGGCCGAATTGCAGATAATGATCCAGCCATCAACATCCGGCCCCGGCGACAGGAGAGCCCCCCACACGTCAGACCCTCGGGTCGCATCAGGTCGCCGGCACGTCGCGGCACGTCGTCCCGGGCCGCCCCCGGCCGCCCCGGGCCCGTCGTCCCGCCACGGCGACAGCCGTTCGTCCCCGTCTCCCCGTGAACGAAGGTCCCGCCTTGTCGCCGCTCGCCGCCCGTGACCGTACGTCCCTCAAGAGGCTCCTCCAGGAGCGGCGCGCCGCCATCCACCCGGAGTCCGCCGGGTTCCCGCCGCGCCAGGCGGGGCCGGGCCGGCGGGTCGCCGGGCTGAGCCAGGAGCAGATGGACCTCCTGCTGGAGCGCACCCCGGGGACGTACAACCGGTTCGAGAACGGGCAACTCAACCCCACCGCCGAGTTCCTGACGAACGTGGCGCGCACCCTGCGCCTCAACGAGCAGGAGTGGACGTTCCTTTGGCGCCTCACCCGGCGCGAGTACCCGCCGTACACCCTGCACCGCGACTCCGGCATGTCCGTCCCGGGCGTCTGGCAGCGGGTCGTCGAGCAGATCGACGGGGCGATGGCCTACATCACCGACGCCGCCTGGAACCTGCTCGCCCACAACACCGCGTTCGCCGAGCTCTTCCCGGGCGGGGAGGTCCCGGCCAACACCATGCGCTGGATGCTCCTCGACCCCCGCGCGCGCGAGGACGTCCTCACCGAGTGGGAGGACCGCTGGGCCCCGATGGTGCTGCCGCAGCTGCGGCACGGCGTGGAGATGCGGCCCAACCACGCGGAGCTGCGGCGCCTGGAGGCCGACGTGCAGGCCGACCCGGTCGCCGGTCCGCTCTACCGGGAGGCGGGCGACACCCCGATCCCGTACCCGGACGGCTCGGAGCGGCCCATCCGCCACAGCCGGTACGGGCCCGGCTGGGTCACCACCTGTGTGGCCGAGCCCGTCACCTCGCCCGGGGCCCGGGTGATGCTGCTCCTCTACACCCCGGGCGCCTCCCTCGTGAGCCGTCACCCGGTGCTGAGCGCGCCGCTGACGAGCTGAGCGCGCGACCGGCGTGACCGGCTCGCTGGACCCCCTCGGAACGACTCCCTCCGGCTGAGCTCCCCGCCCCTTTCCAGGGACGAATTCCAGCCGTCTCAGTTAAGTTGAGCTCTCGTCCTCCGGCCCTCCGAGGGAGCCCACTCGTGCCCGCTCACATAGCCCTCCCGGCCGTCGTCCTGCCGGACCACGTCATCGCCACGGACGAGATCTGCGCGGACATCCGGCGGGCCAACCCCGACCGGCCGCGGCTGGAGGCGCACCTGCGGATCGCCCGGGCGACCACCGTCCGCACCCGTCGTTTCACCCGCCCGCTGCACGCCCCGACCGTGGCTGGAAATGCCACGGTCGAGGAGCGCAACAGAGCGGGGTACGAGGACGCCCTGGGGCTCGCGGTCCGCTCCGGGCGGCGGGCCCTGGTCCACGCCGGCCTCGCCCCCGACGACATCGACTGCCTGATCACCAGCCACACCACCTCCTGGACCGTGCCCTCCCTCGACGTCGCCCTCGTCCGGGAACTCGGCCTGCGCCCGGACGTCCGTCGTGTCCCGATGGCGACCGTCGGCTGCGCGGGCGGTGCGCACGGCCTGGTCAGGGCCCACCAGGACATCGCCGCCCACCCGGGCTCGCACGTGCTGGTCGTCGTCGCGGAGTGCCTGTCGACGGCCACGTACAACCACACCGACACCAGCCGGGAGTCGATGATCTACAAGGTGCTCTTCGGGGACGGCTCGGGCGCCGTCGTCGTCTCGGACACCCCGGCCTGGAGCGGGCCCAGCTTCGTCATCGAGGACACCTTCGAGTACGTCCTGCCCGACAGCCTCGACCGCTACCGGGGCCGCCTCTCGGGCGCCGGACTGCACTTCGACTCCACGACCGCCGCCACCACCTCGCTCAACGACAGCCTTCCCGCCGTACGCGCCTGGCTCGGCGGCAGCGGCAGGGCCCTGGAGTTCGCGGTCGTCCACCCCGGCGGGCCCCGGGTCCTCCAGGACGCCGCCGCCGGGTTCGGCCTGGACGGCGACCGCGACCACGGCGCCCTGCGGCACGCCTGGGCGAGCCTGGCCGCCAACGGGAACCTGGGCGGCTCGGCCGTCCTCGACGTGCTGGCCCGCACCTTCGCGCAGGCCCCCGGCGACCGGCAGTCCGGCCTCATCATCGGCTTCGGCCCGGGCTTCGTGCTGGCCGCCTCGCGGGGGCACTGGTCGGCGTGAGCGCGGAGCCGTCCGTAAAGCGGTACGGAGCACCGTCCGGGATGCCGTACAGTTGTGTTTACCGACGCGGGGTGGAGCAGCTCGGTAGCTCGCTGGGCTCATAACCCAGAGGTCGCAGGTTCAAATCCTGTCCCCGCTACTGAAGACCGAAGGCCCGGCACATGCGAATGTGCCGGGCCTTCGGCATTTCCCCGACGGCCCGCGCGGGCGCGTGTACGTACAGTAGTCTCCCGATTGCCATGCGCGAGCACATGGACGGACCGCTGTGGGCGGCGACGCGGCGCAAGGCGCCCGCGGTGCCGCTGTTCCTCGCCCTGTGCGCGCTCCTGATGTGCCTCTCCCTGCCGCTGTCGCTGCCCCTGTCGCCCGCCTCGCCCTGGATCTCCGCGCCCTCGCACGCCAAGGGCGGCGTCCCCACCGTCCACGGCGGCCCGGCGGCCCGCCGCCACGCCCGGGGGACCTGCGTCCACGGCCGGGCCGGGCCCCGCAGATGCCGGGCGCGGCTGATCGCGACCGGCGCCGAACGGCACTGAGGGGCCCCGGGCGCACCCGGTTGGCCGAGGAGCGTTCGCGGCGGGCGGCCCGGCCCGGCACCCTGAGTGGGGCGCCGGGAACGGCGGCGGCCCCGCGGACGGGCGGGAGAGCACAGGTGCGGCAGCGAACGGACGGCGGCGGCCGGGAGGGCTCCCGGCGTCCGGCCCTGGTGCGCGCCCTGCCCGCGCTGCTGTTGGTCGCCGGGGTCGTCCTCGACGTGGCGACACCGCCCGACCTCACCGCGGCGGCCCTGTTCGCCGCGGTCCCGCTGACCGCGGCCCCCTTCTTCGGCCCCGCGGGCACCGCCGCCGCGGGCGCCTCGGCGGTCGGGGCGGTGCTCCTCACCGAGTACCTCCACGACGTCCCCAGCACCGGGGAGGCGGTCAGCGAGCTGTTCACCGTCACCACCGTCGGCGCGCTGGCCCTGCTCACCAACCGCATGCTGCGCCGCAGCGGCGAACGTCTGGCCTCGGCGCGGGTCATCGCGGAGACCGCCCAGCGCGCCGTCCTGCCCACGCCCGCCGAGCGGATCGGCGGCCTCCAGGTGGCCGCGCGGTACGAGGCGGCGCAGGCCGGCGCGTTCATCGGCGGGGACCTCTTCGCCGTCCAGGACACGCCGTACGGGGTGCGCCTGGTCGTCGGGGACGTCCGGGGCAAGGGCCTTGAGGCGGTCGAGGCGGTGGCCGTGGTGATCGGGGCGTTCCGGGAGGCGGCCGAGCAGGAGCAGACGCTGGAGGCGGTGGCCGGACGCCTTGAGCGCGCGCTGGCCCGGGAGGGCACCCGGCGCGACGGCCTGGACGCGTTCGAGGGGTTCACCACGGCCGTGCTCGCCGAGATCCCGCGCGACGCCACGGCCGTACGCCTGGTGAACCGGGGCCACCCCGAACCGCTGCTGCTCCACGCCGACGGGGCGCTGGACGCGCTCACCCCCTCCGATCCCGCGCTGCCGCTGGGGATGGCGGAGCTCGGGGTGTGGCCGGACCGGGCGGACACGTACCCCTTCCCGCTCGGGGCGACGCTGCTCCTCTACACCGACGGCCTCTCCGAGGCGCGTTCGGCCCGGCCGCCCGGGGTCTTCTACGACCCGCACGAACGGCTGCGCGGCCGGATCTTCCCGGGGCCGGACCAGCTCCTGGACGCGCTCGTCGACGATGTGCGCAGGCATACGGGCGGCGGCGCGAACGACGACATGGCGCTGCTGGCGGTGCGGCGGCCCGGGGCGCGGCGGCGGACGGTGCCGGTGGTTCCGTGACGGTCCGTGCCCGAACGACGCCCCAGCGCACGTGGTTTGACGGACCATCAGTCGCTGGCGCCGGGGATTACGGGGAACGGCTTGGAATCCGGTCCGCCTGTCTATTAACGTTCGATAACGCAGCGCGGTCGTCCCAGCCGTCGTAGAGGCGGCACCGTGCGCACGCGCCGAATTCCGCAAGGGAACCGGGGAACCACCACCTTGGGGTGAATCGAGCACCTTCGCACCGTCGAAAAGTGCCCGTAGGAGACCTTCCTGCTCCGATCCCTCCCCCGAGCTCTCAAGGAGCAGGGGGAACCCCCACCGCTGACCCGGTAGGCGAGAAGGAAGGAAAGGAGTGCGCCCCCGTGGCGTCCAACGAGCCTGCCCTCGGCACCCCGCCGCTTCCCCCCGTCGCCCCGTACGGGCCCGCGCCCAGCGGCACCGAGGTGTGGGAGGAGTGGAACCCCACGGAGGAATCCGTCTCCTCGGTACGCGGCCGGCACCGCGTGATCAAGCAGCGCGGCGGGCTCGCCCGCAGCTCCACCGTCCTCGGCGTCGGCGTCATCGCGGCCGTCGGCGCGGGCGGCATGGCCAGTGCGCAGACCAAACCGCCGGTCTCCATATCCCTGCCCGACTCCGTCGCGGACAATCTCCCCGATGTGAAGTCCCTGCCGGGCGTGGGCGCGCTCATCACCGGCATCGCGGGCGACGACAAGCCCGACGCGTCCCCCGTGGCCGCGGCCGACAGAGCCGTCGCGAGCGCCCCCCTCACCATGGCGGGCGTCTCCCGGGCCGCGGCCGAACAGGGCGCCACCGGCGCGGGCGAGGCCCTGCGCGCCCGCATCCTCCAGCAGGCCGAGCAGCAGCGCAGCAGCGCCGAGGCCGAGGCGAAGGCGTCCGCCGAGAAGGCCGCGGCCCAGCAGGCGGCGGCCGAGGCGAAGGCCGCGCAGAGCGCCGCCCAGCAGAAGGCGGCCGCCGAGAAGAAGGCCGCCGAGGAGGCCGCCGCGAAGAAGGCCGAGGAGGAGCGGCTGGCCGAGCTGGCCAAGAGCTACTCGCTCCCGGTCGCCTCGTACACGATCACCTCCACCTTCGGCCAAGCCGGTTCGATGTGGTCCTCCGGCCACCACACCGGCCTCGACTTCGCCGCGCCCACCGGCACCCCGCTCAAGGCGGTCCACGGCGGGACGGTCAAGTCGGCGGGCTGGTCCGGCTCGTACGGCTACCGCACGGTGATCGAGCTGGAGGACGGCTCGGAGCTCTGGTACTGCCACCAGTCCTCCATCGCGGTCGGCGCCGGGCAGAAGGTGTCGACGGGCGAGACGATCGGCCGCGTCGGTGCCACCGGTAACGTGACGGGCCCGCATCTGCACCTGGAGGTGCACACCCCGGGCGGCACGGGAGTCGACCCGATGGCGTGGCTCCAGTCGAAGGGCCTCAACCCGTAGGGGGGCCTGCCCGGCGGGCGGGGGCGCGGAATAGGCGTGCCCCGTCGGCCCGTTCACCCCCCATGACCACGCTGCGCCCCCTGGGCTCTTCCGACCTGTCCGTCTTCCCGCTCGCCCTGGGCGGCAACGTCTTCGGCTGGACCGCCGACGAGGCCGCCTCCTTCGCGGTGCTCGACGCGTACACGGAGGCGGGCGGCAACTTCGTGGACACCGCCGACGTCTACTCGGCCTGGGCCCCGGGCAACGAGGGCGGCGAGTCCGAGCGGATCATCGGCAGGTGGCTGGCGGCGCGCGGCAACCGCGAGGACGTCGTGATCGCCACCAAGGGCGGCGCGCACGCCTCGTTCAAGGGGCTCGCGGCCCCCACCATCAAGGCCGCCGCCGAGGAGTCGCTGCGCCGTCTCGGCACCGACTACATCGACCTGTACTACACGCACTTCGACGACGAGTCCGTCCCCGTCGAGGAGATCGTCACCGCCCTCGACCAGCTGGTCAAGGACGGCACGGTGCGTGCGGTGGCCGCCTCCAACATCTCCCCGGAGCGGCTCCAGGACTCCCTGGACTTCTCCGACCGCGAGGGCCTGGCCAAGTACGTCGCGCTCCAGCCGCACTACAACCTGGTCTCGCGCGACACCTACGAGGGCACCCTCCAGGACACCGCCGGCCGCTCGGGTCTGGCCGCCGTGCCCTACTCGGCGCTCGCCTCCGGCTTCCTCAGCGGCAAGTACCGCCCCGGCCAGGACGTCGACAGCGCGCGGGCCGGCAGCGCCGGCCGGTACCTGGGCACCGAGCGGGGCGTGAAGGTGCTCGCCGCGCTCGACCGCGTCGCGCTGGCGCACGGTGTCGAGCCCGCGAGCGTGGCCCTCGCCTGGCTCGCCGCGCAGCCGACCGTGGTCGCCCCGATCGCCTCGGCCCGGACCGTCGAGCAGCTGCCCGCGCTCCTCGCGGTCGCGGACCTGGAGCTCACGGACGCGGAGCTGAGCGAGCTGAAGGCCGCCTCGGCGTAGACCGGGGACAGGCTCTCAGCGCCGGTAGGGGTCGTACGGGGAGGCGGCCGGGCCGTAGCCGTACGGGGCGTGGTTCCCGTACGCGCCCTGGCCGTAGCCGTACGGGGGCTGGTGGCCGTACGGGGTCTGGGTTCCGTACGGGGTCTGGTGGCCGTACGGGTAGGGCTGGGACGGGATCCAGATGCGGCCCGCCGCGCCCGCCGCGTACAGCAGAGCGGGGCCTGCCACCTCCCGGCGCGCCCACAGGTGGTGCAGCAGCTCCTGCTCGCGGGCGGTGAAGTCCGGGCCGGCCTCGGAGCGGCGGGCCCGGCGGCGCAGGAACGCCAGGGCCGTCGCGAACGCCTCGTACTCCGCGACCGTCCGCGCCGCCCGCTTCCCCCCGAAGGTGCGGTGGGCGAAGTCGCGGGCCATCGAGCGGGCCCGCATCGAGGAGAGCGCGAGCGGTTCGGCCGGGCCGAGCCAGCCCGCCGCCGCGTAGGCGGGCAGCTCCGCCGCGACGGTGCGCAGCTCCCGCTGGCGGCTCCAGACCGCGAGCCAGGTGAGCAGCCCGAACACCGGCACCATGAACGCGGCGTAGACCAGGTAGAAGCCGTACGTCCCGAACGACGACGAGCCGTTCCACAGCGCGTGCATCCCCATCGCGGACAGCAGGCCGAGCACCGGCCAGCCGATCCGGCGCCGGCGGCGGCCCGGGGCCGCGAGCGCCGCGGCCCCGAAGCCTATGCCGGTGCAGACCGTGAACAGCGGGTGCGCGAACGGCGACATCACGACCCGGACGAAGAACGTCGCCGCGGTCGTCGAGGAGAGCCCGGCGGTGTGGCTGACCTGGTCCTCACCGAAGGCGTTGCCGAGGTACAGGATGTTCTCGGTGAAGGCGAAGCCGGTCGCGGTGAAGCCCGCCACGACGACGCCGTCGACTATCCCCTTGAAGTCCCGTCTGCGGAACAGGAACAGCAGCAGCACGGCGGCCGCCTTGGCGCTCTCCTCGACGACCGGCGCGATCACGGTCGCGCCCAGGTGGTCGGCGGAGGACGGATCGGCGGTCGCGGTGGCTATCCACTTGGTCGCGAAGGAGTTGGCGATGATCGCCACAAGGGCGGCGGCGCACGCCCCCCAGGCGAGCGCGAACAGCAGGTTGCGCCAGGGGCCCGGGTCCACCCGGTCCAGCCAGCGGAACGCGGTGACCAGCAGCGGCACCGGCAGTACGGCGAGCGCGAGCCCCACCAGGAACCCCTCGGTGCCGGTCTGGTCCCGCACGATGGCGAGGATGACCAGACCGCACAGGGCGAGCAGGGTGATCAGCGCGCCGGCCCGGAACGCCCGGGAGCGCCAGAAGTCGCGCCGCGGCCGGTAGCGCCACTTGGCGCGCTCCGGGACGGCGTCGAACCGCGGCTCGGCGCCGCGCTCCGGGACCGGCTGGAGCGGGCCCGGCGGCTGGCGTTGCGGAAGCGACTCGGACGACACCAGACGACCCTAACGAGGGGTACGGACAATCCGCGACGGTGCGTGGGGTCGCCGTCAGGCGGAGGGCAGCTCGGCCGCGCGGGTGAAGAGCAGGTCGTGGACCACATGGCCCTTGTCCAGGCCCTGCCCCTCGAAGCGCGTGAGTGGCCGGAACGCGGGCCTGGGCGCGAAACCGCCGTCCGCCTGGGTGTTCTCGAACGCGGGGTGCTCGTTCAGCACCTGAAGCATCTGCTCGGCGTACGGCTCCCAGTCGGTGGCGCAGTGCAGCAGCGCGCCGGGCTTCAGCCGGGGCGCGGCCAGGGTGAGGAAGTCGGGCTGGATGATGCGGCGCTTGTGGTGGCGCTTCTTGGGCCAGGGGTCGGGGAAGTAGACCCGCAGCCCGTCCAGCGACTCGGGCGGCAGCATCTCGCGCAGCAGGATGATCGCGTCGCCGTTGGCGACCCGGACGTTGGTGAGGCCGCCGCGCTCGGCGAGGCCGAGGAGGTTGCCCTGGCCGGGGGTGTGGACGTCGACGGCGAGGATGCCGGTGCCGGGGTCGGCGGCGGCCATCTCGGCGGTCGCCTCGCCCATCCCGAAGCCGATCTCCAGGACGACGGGCAGTCCGCCGAACATCTCGTCCAGGTCGAGCGTGCCGCGCCCGTCGATGTCGAGGCCCCACTGCGGCCACAGCCGCTCCAGGTACTCGCCCTGGCCGGTGGTCACCCGGCTGCGGCGCGGCTGGAAACTGCGGATGCGCCGTTCGTGGTGGGACCCGGCGGGGTCGGCGACGGGACCCCCGGGGAACCGGGGCTCGCCCTTGGGGCGACGGGCGGGGGCGGGGGGCGGCAGCTCAGACACAATGAGCCGATTCTACGTGCCGCGGCCCGCACGCGGCCCGCACGCGGCCCGCTACACCCGCGCCGCCCCCAGCACCCCCAGCGCCCGCCGGGCCACCTCGCGCCCGATCGGCAGGGACGCGGTGGCCGCCGGGGACGGGGCGTTCAGGACGTGGATCGTGCGGGGCGCCTCGCGGATGAGGAAGTCGTCGACCAGGGTGCCGTCGCGGAGCACCGCCTGGGCGCGCACTCCGGACGGGGCGGGGCGCAGGTCCTCGTCCCGGACGTCGGGCAACAGCCGGCGGACCGCCTCGGTGAAGGCGCGGCGGGAGAGCGAGCGGTGGATCTCGCCCGCTCCGTACCGCCAGTGGCGGGCGGCGATGCGCCAGGTGCCGGGCCAGGCAAGGGTCGAGGCCAGCTCGGCGGGACGGACCGTGCGCCAGTCGTAGCCCTCGCGGGCCGCGGCCGGGACCGCGTTCGGCCCGACGTGGACGCCGCCGCCGATCCCCCGGGTCAGATGCACCCCGAGGAAGGGGAACGCCGGGTCGGGCACCGGATACACCAGACCCTTGACCAGGCCGGGCCGCGCCAGGTCGTAGTACTCGCCCCGGAACGGCACGATCCGCACCCCCGGGTCGTCCCCGGCCAGGCGGGCCACCCGGTCGCAGTGCAGCCCCGCGCAGTTCACCAGCGCCCGGGCCCGGATCACCGCCCCGGTCGAGGTGCGCACGGCCACACCCGAACCGGGGCGGCGCGCTATTTGGACGGCTTCCGTCCCGTACCGGATCTCCGCGCCGGACAGCTCGGCCAGGCGGGCCGCCACCGCCGGGTAGTCGCAGACGCCGGTCGTGGCGACGTGGATCCCGGCGAGGCCCTGGACCTCCGGCTCGTACTCCGCGATCTGGGCCGGGCCCAGCTCGCGCACCGGGATGCCATTCTCCCGGCCGCGCTGGACCAGGGCGTGCAGCCGGGGCAGCTCGGTGCGGTCGGTGGCCACGATGAGCTTGCCGGTCACCTCGTACGGCAGGCCCTGCTCGGCGCAGAACGCCACCATCTCGGCGGCTCCCCGCACCCCGTACCGCGCCTTGAGGGAGCCGGGGCGGTAGTAGATCCCGCTGTGGATCACCCCGCTGTTGCGGCCGGTCTGGTGGCGGGCGGGGCCGGACTCCTTCTCCAGGACGGTCACCCGGGTGCCGGGCGAGGCCTGGGCCAGGGCATACGCCGTCGACAGACCGACGATCCCGCCGCCGATCACCAGCACGTCGCAGTCGTACGCCGTCACCACCACACCTCCCACCCCAGATAGTGCACTGGCCCACTGACAATGCCCGTAAACCCGTGGCGGAAGTGATCTACGCCGGGGCCACCAGGAGCGGCCGGGCCCGCTCCCGCAGCTCCACCACGCGCGGCTCGTCCCCGTAGGGCTCCAGGCGGTGCAGCAGGTCCCGTACGTACTCGGTGGTGCGTGCCGAGGAGATCCGTCCCGCGACCTCCACCGCGCGCGTGCCCGCGGCGCAGGCGGCGTCCAGATTGCCCGACTCCAGCTCGGCCACCGCCGAGACCACGAGCCGCAGGCCGTGCGAGCGCACGAACTCCTCGGTGGGGCGCGACAGCGCCTGCTCGGTGAAGCGGCGCACCTGGCGCGGGGCCTTCAGGTCGCGGTAGCACTCGGCCGCGTCCGCCGCGAAGCGGTCGTAGGAGTAGAAGCCGAGCCAGGAGGGGTCCGCGTCGCCGTCCCGGGAGCGCTCCAGCCACGACTCGGCGGCCTTGAGCGCGGCGCCGGCCGCGAGCGCGTCGCCCGCCTTCGCGTGCGCGCGTGCCTCGACGAGCCGGAAGAAGCTCATGGTGCGGGCGGTCGCCAGGCCCCGGTTGCGCTCGACGGCCGCCTGCGCGAGGTCCACGCCCTCGTCGGCGAAGCCCCGGTAGGTGGCCTGGAGCGACATGGAGGCGAGCACATAGCCGCCCAGCGGCACGTCGGCCGCCGCGCGCGCGAGGCGCAGCGCCTGGATGTAGTAGCGCTGCGCGGCCTCCTGCTGGCCGGTGTCGAAGGCCATCCAGCCGGCCAGCCGGGTCAGCTCCGCGGTCGCCCCGAACAGGCCCCGCCCGACCTCGTCCGAGTACGAGCCGAGCAGCAGCGGGGCCGCGTCCACCCGTAAGCACTCGGGAACCATCGACGAACGCCAGTCCCCGCCCCCGTACTTGGAGTCCCAGCGGCGGGCGTCCTCCGCCGCCTCGCGGAGTTTGGCCACATCGCTGTGGCCGACCTTCAGGGGTGTTCCGGCCGCCCCGTCGTGGTCGCGCGCCACCGACGAGTCGGCGGGGGTTATGAGCCAGCGGGAGGCCGGGGTCGCGTACGCGGTGACCGCGAAGGATCCGGCCAGCGACTGCCAGATGCCGCCGCCCGCCCGCCGTCCGGCCAGATCGAGCCGGTAGAGCTCGGTCGCGGAGCGGACCGCCTCGCCCACGTCGCGCGGGAACGCCAGACCGACCTCGGGCGCCGGGTCGGCGTCGGCGAGTCCTATCTCGTGCAGCGGCACCGGGCGCCCGAGCTTGGCGCCGATGGCCGCAGCGATCAGATGGGGCGCGGCGCCCTGGGGCACCATCCCCTTGGAGACCCAGCGGGCCACCGATGTCTTGTCGTAACGAAGGGTCAGACCGCGTTGCGCACCGAGGTCGTTGACCCTTCTGGCCAGTCCGGCGTTGCTGATTCCCGCGAGGGCGAGAACGGTGCCGAGCTTCTCGTTCGGCCCGCGTTGCTCCCTGGACATGCGCCACCCCTCGACACAGACGGCGTCCCCCGGGGGCGGCGCCCCGGGTCCGTCCGGCCGCACACTCGTGTGGCCGAGCCCCCAGGAATATGCCGCCCGCGGAGAACAGCAGTGCACCCAGCGTAGTTCGCCGCATCCCTACCGTTAAGGGGCGGTGTTCCGGATGGCGGGATTGCTTTCCGTACGGACGAGTTGGGGCCGGGGGTGTGTGCTCCGGGTGTGTGGCCGTGCGCGGTGCGTGCGCTCTGGCCCGCCGAGGGCGGACAGCGCTTCCATGTCAGGTGCGTGGGTCGGCCCGCTGAACTGGATCCAGTGGGCTGGGGGACACCGTCGCCTCAATCCCCGCGGGCGGCGGACCGGTCCGGGAGGCGGACAGCGCCTCCCGGACTGGGGGTCCCGCGGACCGGCTCCGCTGCCCGTTTCATGCCCGCTCCGGGGTGTCCGCCACGCGCCCCCGGGGTGAAGTTGGCCGAAAAGCGACGGTCCCGCACCACCCGGAAACGCCGCTTCCGCGCGGCTGGGGAGCTGTCAATCGGCCATCCATGGGAGCGCGTTCACTTTTTGCGCGCGCTACCCCGAGGCCCCTCCCGCACGCCATTGTCATGGCAGCATGGTCCCGAGCGACCTCAGAACCGCATGCCTGCGGCTTGACCCGGTTCTGTCGGCGCGGGCGACGGGTTGTCCACAGGCTGTGGAGGCGGCGATGCGGTGGCTGGTGGGCTGGAGCAGTGTCGCCGCGCGGTTCGGCGCCGCCGGGACGGCCGGCGCCCTGGGCGCGCCCGAGGAGGGGCGCACGGTGCATCCGGTCGGCTCCCAGCTGCTGTGGGGCGACCCCGACCCGCTCTGGGCGGTCGGCGACTGGCGCCCCGATGAGATCCGCGTGGTCAGCGTGGGGGCGGACACCCGGCTCGCGGTGCTGGGCTGCTGCGCCGCCAGCGACGAGGAGCTGCGGGTCGGGCTGTTCGCGGCACGCGGGGGCGCACTGCGGCACCTGTCGGCATGGCCCGGCAGCTATACGGCCGTTGCCCAGGTCGGACGCAGGGTCACCGTCGTCGGTGACCTGGCCGGTGCCCGCCCCGTCTTCTACACGCCCTGGGCGAGCGGCACCGCGTACGCCACGGCCGCCCTGCCGCTCGCCGACCTCATCGAGGCCCAGCTGGACATCGGCCACCTGGCGGCGCTGCTCGCCTGCCCGGACGTACCCGAGGCGCTCGGCGACTCCACCCCCTACGCCGGGGTGCGGCGCATCCCGCCCGGCCACGCGCTCGTCCTGCGCGAGGGCTCGCGGGAGATCACCGGGTACGAGCCGATGGCCTCGCTCGCCGTCGCCGCCGCCCAGGTCGACGAGGAGAGCGCGGTGAACGGCGTACGGGAGGCGCTGGTCGCCGCCGTACGGGCCCGGCTCACCGCGCCGCGCCACGCCCCCGAGACACTGCCGCCGGACCCGGGTCCGGTGCCCGGCATGGGCCCCGCCGAGCGGCGCGCCGCGCGCGGGGGCCCGGCCCCCGGCATCGGCGCCGACCTCTCCGGCGGTCCCGCCTCGGCCACCCTCGCCCTGCTCGCCGCCGGGCTGCCGGGCAACCCCGGCACGGTGCTCGGCCACGGCACCGGCGCGGGTGAACGGCTCCTCGCCGTCACCTTCAACGACCTCGCCGTACCCGGCCGGCGCGGCGAGGCCGAGGTGGAGCGGGCCGGGGCGATCGCGACCAACCCCCGGCTGCACCACGTGGTGGTGGCCGGCGATGAGGAGGCCCTGCCGTACGCGGAGCTGGCCGGACCGCTCACCGACGAGCCGGGCCCCTCCCTGGTCGTGGCGGAGCGCCACCGGCGCCGGCTCGCGGCGGGCAGCGCGGACCACTTCACCGGCAGCGGGGCGCGACAGGTCCTGGACGCGCACCCGGCGCGCCTCGCCGACCTGCTGATGGACCGTCAGCGCCGCCACCTGCTGCGCCCCGCGGCGGCGCTGGCCAAGGCGGGCGGCCCCTCCGCCCACTCCCTCTTCGTCCCGCTCACCGTGTACCGGGCGGCCCGCAGACTCGCCCGTACGCCCTACCGGGCGGGCATCGAGTCGGCGGCCGAGCGGCTGCGGCGCGACGCCGACCTCGTCGACGCCGCGGCCGAGACCCCGCTGGACGCCTCGCTCGCGTCCCTGGCCTGGACGCGGCCAGGACCGGCCGCGCGATGGCTCACCGGGGAGGCGCTGGCTGAAGTATCGATCCGGCTGATGGCGTCGGCGACGCGCCCGGCGACGGTGCTGCGGCCCGGCGAGGCGCGGGCCCGCGCGGCGCTCGCCCGCTACGCCGCCGACCACCGCGTCCTGGAGCAGGCCGCCGAGATCCGCAGCCAGCGGCTGCACGCCCCGTTCCTGGACAACCAGGTGGTACGGGCGTGCCGCGCCCTGCCCGAGGCGGTACGGGTGCAGCCGGGGGCGCGGGCGGCGATCCTGCGGACGGTGCTTGCGGGGTCCGGGGTCCGGGACCTGCCGCCCGGCTGGGGCGCCACGTCCCACGCCTCCTCCACGGCGGCGGTCCGCGCGGGTCTGCGCCGCGCGATCGACCCCCTGATCTCGCTCTTCGAGGCCCCGCTGCTCGCGGACGCGGGCCTGATCGAGGCCCGCACGGTCCGCCGCGCCCTACGGGCCGCCGCCGCGGGCGAACGCCTGCCGCTGGACGGGCTTGCGGACCTGGTCTCCACGGAGTTGTGGCTGCGGCGGCTGCTGGCGCGGCGGGGCACGTGCTGGACGGGGACGGCTGCGCCGAAGCAGCGGGCGGTGGCGGGCGGAATAACCCGCTCCCGCCCGCCACTACGAGCCTAGAAGCCCACACCACCCCTCCCCGGGGCCTCCACCCCGGCCACCCCTCCCCGGGGTCTCCACCCCGGCCCCGCGTCCCTGGGGCCTGCACCCCGGCCCCGCGTCCATGGGGGCAGCGCCCTCGCCCCCATGACGGGACCTGCGGCCCTAGGCCCCCCAAGGCGGGGCCTGCGGCCCCTGAACGCCTCGCCTTTCGCCTGCGGACCGTGGAGGGTTGCTCGCGCAGTTCCCCGCGCCCCTAGGTACTCAGGGGGCGCGGGGAACTGCGCGCTCAGCCACCCACAAACCCGCGGATGCCCACCGGGCGAAAAAGGGGCGCGGGGAACGGCGCGACGAGCCGACCCCCGGCCCGATCAGGGGCGGGGGGAACGGCGCGAGCAACCCACGACCGGCCGGCTGCCGAAGTCCGGGCCGATCAGGGGCGCGGGCAACGGCGCGAGCAACCCACGACCGGCCGGCTGCCGAAGTCCGGGCCGATCAGGGGCGCGGGGAACTGCGCGAGCAACCCACGACCGGCCGGCTGCCGAAGTCCGGGCCGATCAGGGGCGCGGGGAACTGCGCGAGCAACCCACCACCGGCCGGCAGCCGAAGTCCGGGCCCAAAAGGGGCGCACCCCCGGCAGCCCGCCGCAGGCGGATTGAGGCCGAGACACAATGACCCCGTGCGGTACCGAATCCTGGGCGCCACAGAGGCGCAAGACGACCAAGGCCACCCCCTCCCCCTCGGAGGGCCCCGCCTCCGCGCCCTCCTCACCACCCTCGCCGCCCACGCCCACCACGCCACCCCCCTCCCTCCCACCACCCTCATCGACGAGATCTGGCCCGAAGACCCCCCGCACGACGCCCACGCCGCCCTCCAGGCCCTCATCGGCCGCCTGCGCCGCGCCATCGGCCGTGACGCCGTCGTCTCGGAGGCCGGCGGCTACCGGCTCGCCGTCGACGCGCCGGAGAAGGACGTCGACCTGTTCGCCTTCGAGCACCGCACCCGCACCGGCGAACGCCGGCTCGCCGACGGCGACCCCGAGTCCGCCGCCGAGATCCTGCGCGCCGCCCTCGCCCTGTGGCGCGGCCCCGCCCTCGCCGACCTGCCCGACCGCACCGCGGCGGCCGCCCGCCCGGAGGCGCGGCGGTTCGACGCCCTGCGCGGCCGCATCGAGGCGGACCTGCGGCGCGGCGCCACCGCCCACCTCCCCGCCGAGCTCACCGCGCTGATCGAGACCCGCCCGTACGACGAACCCCTGCACGCCCAGCTCATCCGCGCCCTGCGGGCCGAGGGGCGTACGGCCGACGCGCTGATGGCGTTCGAGACCGCCCGCCGCACCCTCGCCGACTCCCTCGGCACCGACCCCGGCCCGGAGCTGACCGCCCTCCACCGCGAACTGCTCAACCCCGTCCCCGAGGCGCGGGGCAATCTGCGGCCCCGGCTCACCTCCTTCGTCGGACGCGAACCCGAACTCGCCGCCATCCGGCAGGACCTGGCCGCGCACCGGCTCGTCACCCTCACCGGGCCCGGCGGCTCCGGCAAGACGCGCCTGGCCGAGGAGGCCGCCGCCCCCGGCCCCGCCTGGCTCGTGGAGCTCGCCCCGCTCGACCACCCGGACGCCGTCCCCGGCGCCGTCGTCTCCGCGCTCGGGCTGCGCGAGACGACCCTGCTCGGACGGGACGGGCAGCCGCACCAGGACGACCCCCTCGCCCGGCTCGCCGACCACTTCGCCGCCGCCCCCGCCCCCACCCTGCTCGTCCTCGACAACTGCGAGCACCTCGTCGACGCCGCCGCGCGCCTCGCGGAGACGCTGCTGACCCGCTGCCCGGGCCTGCGCGTCCTCGCCACCAGCCGCGAACCCCTCGGGGTGCCGGGGGAGCGGGTCCGCCCGGTCGAGCCGCTGCCGCCCGACCCCGCGTACCGCCTCTTCACCGAACGCGCCCGTACCGTACGGCCCGACTTCGACCCGGCCGAGGACCCCGAGGCCATCGCCGAGATCTGCCGGCGGCTCGACGGGCTGCCGCTGGCGATCGAGCTGGCCGCCGCCCGGCTGCGGCTGCTCTCCCCGCGCCAGATCGCCGACCGGCTCGACGACCGTTTCCGCCTGCTGACCAGCGGAAGCCGGACCGTACTGCCCCGCCAGCAGACCCTGCGCGCGGTCGTCGACTGGTCGTGGGAGCTGCTGGAGGAGCGCGAGCGCGCGGTGCTGCGCCGCGCCTCCGTCTTCGCCGGCGGCTGGGACCTGCCCGCCGCCCAGGCGGTGTGCGGCCCCACCGACGACCTCGCCGCCCTGGTCGACAAGTCCCTGGTGGTGGCCGCCCCCGAGCCGGACACCGGCCAGATGCGCTACCGGCTCCTGGAGACCATCCACGAGTACGCCGCCGAGCGCGCGGCCGAGACCCCGGAGCTCCTCGCCGAGGCCGCCCGCGCCCACACCGCGTACTACCGCGACCTGGCCCAGGAGGCCGACCCGCTGCTGCGCTCGCGCGGGCAGCTCGCCTGGATCCGCCGCCTGGAGCGCGAGCTGGACAACATCCGGGCCGCGCTGCACCGCACCACCGCCACCGGCCCCGATCCGGCCGCGGCCCGGGACATCGGCCTGGCCATGGGCTGGTTCTGGTGGCTGCGCAACTACCGGGGCGAGGGAGTGGCGTGGGTGGACCGCGTCCTCGCGTGCGAGGAGGACGCCGAGGGGCCCGACGACCCGCGCTACTGGCCCCGGATGCGGCTCGCGCTGCTGCGGATCTTCCTGCTGGAGGAGTCCGGCGCGGCGGACCGGCTGCGCCGGGCCGAGACCCTGGCGGAGATGGACCGGCTGCGCGAGGCGTTCGGGCGCGGCGGCCCCCAGGCGGCGAGCTTCCCCGGGCTGCTGTGGCCGTTCGCCGCGTTCCTCACCCGCACCACCGCGCAGGTGCGCGACTGCGTCGACTCCGTCGTCGCCAACTGCCGCGCGTACGGCGGCGAATGGGAGATCGGCGTCAGCCTCATGTTCCGTACGCACATGGTCATCGACATGCCCGGCGGTGTCTGGGACATCGACGGCGACCTCGCGGAGCTGCGGACCCTGAGCCGTCGCGTCGGCGACCGCTGGATGCGCGCCCAGGTGGCCAGCGCCGCCGGGGAGGCCGCGATGATGCGCGGGCTCCCGGCGCTCGCCCGGCCCGAGTACGAGGAGGCGCTCGGCCTCGCCCGCGAGGTGGGCGCCCACGCCGAGGCACCGTTCCTGCTGGCCCGTATCGCCGAACTCACCTACCGCGCGGGCGACCTGGCCGGCGGTGCGAAGATCCTTGAGGAGGCCGAGGCGGAGGCCGTCCGCTACAGGGTCTTCGACACCCGCTCCTACATCCACTACCTGCGCGGCTGCATGGCCCTGGACGCCGGTGACACGGCCACCGCGCGCGCCGAGTGCGACGCGGGCCACGCGGAGAGCGCCCGCACCACCCCGCCGCCGCACTTCAGCGCCGTCCTGGAGGGTCTCGACGCGCGCATCGCGGCCGAGGAGAGCGGACCGGCCACCGGTGTACGGGGACTGGCGTCGGCGCTGCGCCACGCCGACGCGGCGGGCTGCGCCGAGATCCTCCTCGCCCACTTCGCGGAGGGCGCCGCCCGGCTCCTGCCCGACCTCGGGGAAGCCGTGCTCGCGGTACGGGTGCTGGCCGCCGCCGAGGCCTGGCGCGACGGCATCCCGCTGTGGGTCCCGGACCGCGCGGCCCTGGACGCCCTGCGCACCCGTCTGCGCGAGGAGCTGGGCCGGGCCGCCTACGAGGAGCAGCGTGCGGCGGGTTCCGCGCTCACCGCGCTGGAGACCGCGGAGCTGCTCGAAGGCGTCGTCGGCGGCGGTCACGGGGACTGACGGCCTGGCTTCGAACCCCGGTCCCGGTCAACGGCAGTTGATGACCGACTTCGCCCAGTCCGCCAGCGCCACCGAACCGAACGGCGTGTGCGGGTCGACCACCAGGCGGATCGCGCGGTGCCCGGTGAGGTCGGCGTGGACCGGCACCGCCGGGTCCCCGCCGTGCATCACGGGCGAGCGCCACAGCAGTGTCCGGTCGCCGTAGACCGAGAACCGCACCGCGCCCAGGCCCAGGGTCAGGTCGTCGACCCCGGCGAACGCGTCGTAGCTGGAGCACTTCCGGTTGAGGTCGATGGTCACGGCGGAGCGGGCGTGCACGGTCACGCCGTGGCCGTACGGCTTGCCGTCGATCGCCAGGCCCCAGCGCTGCCAGAGCCAGCTGGACGAGCCGAGCCGCACCTCGGGCTTGGTGTGGTCGCCGAACGTGCCGTACTGGAGCCGGTTGACCTGGTAGACCGTCGCCGGGGGCGGTGGCGGTACCGGAGGCGGCGTCGGCTTCGGCTGGGGCGGCGTGGGCTTCGGTACCGGCTTGGGCGCCGGGGGCTTCGGCACCGGCTTCGGCCGGGGCTCGGGCGGCGCGGGCTTCGGCGGCCTGGGCACGGGCTTGGCCCGCGGGGGTACGGGCGCGGGCGGCGCCGGGGGTTTTGGCGCGGGGGTGGGCGGCGGCTTGTGGGGGACCATCGGCACCACGGCCGGCGGCTCGGCCTCGGGCTTCGCGACCGGCTTGCCGTCGCCGCCGGTGAGGGCGAAGACCACGCCCGCGGCGACCGCCACGGCGACCGCGGCCGCGATGCCGGCCTTGGCGGGGGCGCCGAGCCCCTCGGAGGCGACGGCCCCGCCGGCCGCGCCCCCGGACGAACTCCCGCCCGTGGCCGCCGCGGCGGCACCGGCACCCGCCGCACCGGCGGCGCCTCCCGCCACGAGCCCCGCGGCCTTGAGCGAGTACCCGGCGGCGAACCAGCCGACCACCGCGACCGGCAGCAGCGCGGGGATCCCGGCGTTGACGTCCCTGAGCTCGACGACCGCGACCCGGCACTTGCCGCACTCCTCCAGGTGCTTGCTCAGGCCCCGCTCGGCCCGCACCCGCAGTCCGCCGCGCGCGTACGCCCCGAGGCGGTCGGCGTAGCGGGCGCAGTCACCGCCCTCGGTGAGCGCGGTGGAGACGTGCGCCTGGAGGTACGCCTGCTTCAGACCCTCGCGGGCGCGGCTGGCCAGCACCGCCGTGGCGTTGGCGGAGAGCCCGAACAGCGGGGCGATCTCGCTGGGCGACTCCTCCTCGACGGTGGTGTGCCACAGCACCGCCTGCCACCGCTCCGGCAGCGACCGGAACGCCTGCATGGCGAGCGACTGCTCGGCCTCGTGCATCGCCCGGACGTCCGCGCCGAGGTCGACCGTGTCGTCGTCCCTGCCGTCCGAGGTACGGGCGGCCTGGTCGGCGAAGAGCGCGAAGTCCTCGACCAGTTGCTCGCGCTTGGCCGTCTTCGTCCAGGAGGCGGCGACGCGGCGCACGGTGGTCATCAGATACGCGCGCACCGCCTGCTCGGGCCCGGCGCCGCCGCGCACCGCCTGGAGCGTACGGGCGAAGACCTCGGCGGTGAGGTCGTCGGCCGTGTACGCGTCCCGGCAGCAACTGCGGGCGTACCGGCGCACCGCGTCCGAGTGGCGGCGGAACAGCTCCTCGTACGCGGTGTCGTCGCCGCCGCGCATGCGCTGGATCAGCTCGGCGTCGGCGGTGGCGGACCCGGACCCGGTGACCCGCTCGCGCTGTGGCGGAACACCGGGCACGGCCTCGGCCGGAACAGCGGACGGGACGGCGACCGGAGCAGCCGGGTCGGAGGGGCCGGCGGGGTCGGCCGGACCGGTCGCGCCAGTCACGTCGGCTGCGTCAACGACCGTGCTCTCGGGCCCCCTTGCGGGTCCCCACGGACCCGCGTCACCGACGGGGCTCTCGGCTTCCCTTGCGGGTCCCCACGGACCCGCGTCACCGGCGGGGCGCTCGCTCTCTCCTGCGGGTCCCCACGGGTCCGCGTCGCCGACCGGCTTCTCGGGCTCCCGTACGGGTCCCCACGGGCCGGGCAGTACGGTGCCGCCGGGCTCGCCGCTCTCGGTGTCCGGCCGGTGGGCGCGGCCCGCCTGGCCCGGCACCCGCGCGGAGGGCGTGCCCTCCGGCTCCGTGCCGCTGCTGGCGCCGAGCTCGTCCCGCCCCTCAACGTTCATCGCGGAAAGCCCCCGTCAGCACGCTCAGACCCGACCACGCGCCAAGCGTCCCACAGAGCCCCGCACCCCAGCAGCCCGCCCGCTGCCAACCACCCGTTAGGGGAACCCGCCCCGCACGGGGCGGGTCCGCACCCACGGGCCGCGCCTCACACCGGGCGCGAACGCAGCCCTTCGAGCAGGATGTCCAGGAGCCGGGCGGAAGCCGCGGCCTGCTGGTGGGGATCGGGCAGCGACGGCGCCGCGGTGGCTATCACCAGCAGCACGTCGGCCACGGTCACATCGCGCCGCAGCTCACCCGCCTCACGCGCCCGGTCCACCAGCTGCCCGACCACCGCGAGCAGCTCGGCCGCCCCCGGGTCGTCCAGCTCGTCCGCCGGCGCCGTGCGCGGCTCGACGACCCGCAGGTCGGGCACGCCGGACCCGCCGGGCATCCCGGCCTGGCGCTGCTGCGGCACCCGTACCCCGGCAGCGGAGCCCGCCGGGTCCAGCGACTCCACCGGCTCCAGCACCGGCACGCCGCCCGCGACACCCCCGGCGCCCCCGACAACCGGCGACTCCTCGGCGTCCACGTCCACCCCGACGCGCAGCACCTGCGGCGGCAGCAGCCGCCCGGCGCCCGACGCCACCGACGTCCGCAGGAACCGGGAGAGCGCCGACCACGGCTCCTCCTCCTGGCCCAGCGCGGTGCGCGCCTGGTCGGTGAGGCGCGCCGTCTCCTCCTCGGCTATCCGCCGGACCAGCACGTCCTTGCTCGGGAAGCGCCGGTAGACCGTGCCCACGCCGACGCGCGCGCGACGGGCCACGTCCTCCATGGGCGCCCCGTACCCCAGCTCACCGAACACCTCGCGCGCGGCGCGCAGCACGTGCTCCAGATTGCGCTGGGCATCCACCCGCAGCGGCGCGGAGCGGGAAGCGGAAGCGCTCCCACCACCGCCCACACGACCATTGCCGTCCGCCGACGCGACGACGGCGGACTGCCAATGAGAGTCCTGAATATGCATAACCGTTCCCCCGGTAATGACGTCTCCCCCCGGAGACTCCCCGCCCTGACAGTCGGGTGGCCGGACCCGACACCCCGACGAGGTACGAACATAGTTGAGCCGGAGTCAATTCAGAAGGGGGTTGTTCCGCACGGTGTGCCCCCCGATCGGAGCAAGGGCCGGAACCTTCCCGATTCGGCCCCCTGCGCCACCCCCATCTCCCAGCCCTGACCTGCACATTCACGCCGGACGGCGAGAAATGGCCCGACCTGTTCCGGCCACATCCGTCAGTCACACAATTTGCCGGGCCTGTGGACAAACACCCGCGTCCGTTGCCTCATGGGATGGTGAAGGCTGCGATCAATCGGGGGTCGAGCCCCGAACCACCGCCCGGCACCCGCATTCTCGTCGTCGGCGGCGGCTACGTCGGGATGTACACGGCGCTGCGTCTCCAGCGCGAGCTCAAGGCGCGTCTGCGCGACGGCCGGGTGGGCATCACCGTGGTGGCCCCGGACCCGTACATGACGTACCAGCCGTTCCTGCCGGAGGCGGCCGCCGGGTCCATCTCGCCCCGCCACGTCGTCGTACCGCTGCGCCGCGTCCTGGACCGCTGCCACATCGTCATCGGTGAGGCCCGGCGCATCGACCACGCCGCGCGCACCGCCACCGTCGCCACCCTCGCCACCGAGGAGGAGGGCGGCGGCCCCATCGAGATCGGCTACGACGAGCTGGTCCTGGCACCCGGCTCGATCTCGCGCACCCTGCCGGTCCCGGGGCTCGCGGATTACGCCATCGGCTTCAAGACCGTCGAAGAGGCGATCGGCCTGCGCAACCACGTCATCGAGCAGATGGACATCGCCTCCTCCACCCGCGACCCGGCCGTCCGCGACGCCGCCCTCACCTTCGTGTTCGTGGGCGGCGGCTACGCGGGCGTGGAGGCGCTCGCCGAGCTGGAGGACATGGCCCGCTACACCGCCCGGTACTACCACAACATCAAGCCCGAGGACCTGAAGTGGATCCTCGTGGAGGCCAGCGACCGCATCCTGCCCGAGGTCGGCGAGGAGATGGGCCGGTACGCCATCCGCGAGCTGCGCGGCCGCAACATCGACGTACGGCTCCGGACCCGCCTGGACTCCTGCGAGAACCGGGTCGCCGTCCTCAGCGACGGCTCCCGCTTCCCCACCCGTACGGTCGTGTGGACCGCGGGCGTCAAGCCCGCGCCGCTGCTCGCCGCCACCGATCTGCCCCTCAACGAGCGCGGCCGCCTCACCTGCACCGCGAAGCTCCAGGTGGAGGGCGCCGAGCACGCCTGGGCGGCCGGGGACGCCGCCGCCGTGCCGGACGTGACGTCCGAGGAGAAGGACAAGGAGTGCGCGCCCAACGCGCAGCACGCCGTGCGCCAGGCCAGGACGCTCGCCGAGAACGTCGCCGCCTCCGTGGAAGGACGCCCCCTGCGCGAATACGCGCACAAGTACGTGGGCTCGGTCGCCTCGCTCGGCCTGCACAAGGGCGTCGCCCATGTGTACGGACGCAAGCTCAAGGGCTACCCGGCCTGGTTCATGCACCGCGCCTACCACCTGAGCCGGGTGCCCACCTTCAACCGCAAGGCGCGCGTGCTCGCCGAGTGGACGCTGGCGGGCCTGTTCAAGCGGGAGATCGTCTCGCTCGGCTCGCTGGAGCACCCGCGCGCCGAGTTCGCGCTCGCGGCGGGCGCCGGACCGGCCGGGCCCCCTGGACCTGGCCCCGGACCCGGGCCGAAGCCGCGCCCGGAGCCGGGACCCGAGGAGCCCGGCACCAAGGAGAACTGACGTTGTCAGTGCGGTCCGTCACACTGGACGTGTGACCATAGGTGGGCCCACACCTGCACAGAGTGACCCAGCAGCCAGCGACACACGAGGCCAAGAGATCCGTGAACTTCACGCGTTGGAGCGCCCGGCTCCCCGGTACGCAGCGGCGCGCCGCCGCACGGACCGACCGGGGCTCCGTGCCCGCCGCGCGCGGTGAGTCCGGCCCGGGGACCGACACCTGGCCGGACGGGGACGAGGCGGACCGCCCCGCGCCCGTCCTGGAGGAGCTGTCGGTGCGCCGGCTCCTCGCCCAGATCCCGGCCCTCGCCGCCCTGGTCTACGGCCCGGAGCACCGCGTGGCGTTCGTGAACGACGCGTACGCCGCCGCCTTCGGCCCCCGCCCCGTCGGCGCGCCCGCCGCCAAGGCGCTCCCCGAGCTGGACGAGCTGGGCCTACTGCCCCTGATGGACCAGGTCCTGCGCAGCGGCAAGCCGCGTACGGTCAAGTCCCGCAAGACCCAGGGCGGCGGGTCGTACACCGTCACCTGCACCCCCGTCGAGATCCCCGCGCACGGGGACGGAGCCGGCGGGGTGCTCGTCTTCGCCGCCGACGTCACCGACCACGCCGAGGCCGCCGAGCGGCTGCGCGCCAGCGAGCGCCGGCACCGCGAGACCGCCGTGACGCTCCAGCGCTCCCTGCTCCCGCAGGAGCTGGAGCAGCCCGACGACCTGCGGGTCGCCTGCACGTACCAGCCGGGCGGCACGGACGCCGCGGTCGGCGGCGACTGGTACGACGTGATCACCCTGGGCGCCGGGCGCACGGCCCTGGTGATCGGGGACGTGATGGGGCGCGGGGTGCGCGCGGCGGCCGTGATGGGCCAGCTCCGCACGGCGGTGCGGGCGTACGCCCGCCTGGACCTGCCCCCGCACGAAGTGCTCCAGCTGCTCGACGGCTTGGCCGCCGAGATCGACGCCAGCCAGATCGCCACCTGCGTCTACGCGGTCCACGACCCCAACGAGGGCCGCCTGGAGTACGCGTCGGCGGGCCATCTGCCCCTCCTCGTACGCCACGCGGACGGCAGCGTGCACCGCGCGGCCGACCCGACCGGACCCCCGCTGGGCACCGGCGGCTGGGTGCACACCTCCGGCACCATCGCCCTGCCGCCCGGCGCGACCGCCGTCCTCTATACGGACGGCCTGGTCGAGCGCAGGGGAGAGGACATCGACGAGGGCGTCGCCGCCCTGGAGCGCGCGCTGTCCGGCGCGGACGGCCCCCCGCAGGTCGTCTGCGACCGGCTGATCCGTGCCCTGGGGGTGACCGCCGAGCACGACGACGACGTGGCGGTCCTGGTCCTCCAGCATCCCGCGCGCAGCGGCCCGGACGCCGAGCTGTTCCACAACGCGGCGCTCGACCTGCTCGGCGGCGTCGAAGCCGCGCCACGCGCGCGTGCCTTCGCCTCCGGGGTCCTGGCCTCCTGGCGCTTCCCCATCGAGCTGCGCGACCTGGGCGTCCTGGCGGCGAGCGAGCTGGTGGCGAACTCGCTCCAGCACGGCACCCCGCCGATGCGGCTGCGCCTGCGCCGCACCGACCGCCGTCTGATCATCGAGGTGACGGACGGCGACGACCATCTGCCGCGCCGCCGCCGCGCCGAGCCCGGGGACGAGTCGGGACGAGGTATCTCGATCGTCGCGACGATCGCCTCGTCCTGGGGTTCGCGCCGCACACCGGGCGGCGGCAAAGCGGTGTGGTGCGAGTTCGCCCTGCCGGACTGAGGCCGGCGGGCAGCCCGCCCCGGCCGGGGCGGGCAAGGCGGCTCAGGCCGCCGCGCCGACCTGCTCGCTCCGGTGCACCGCGACCACCCGCGACGGAGCCGCGAGCGCCGGCTGGTCCTGCGCGGGCGTCAGCCTCCGGCCGAGCCGCAGCGCGAGGATGGTGATCCCGAGCGAGAACAGGATGAACGTCACGATGTACGGGCCGTGCAGCGTGGCCCCCATGGGCCCGCCCACGAACGGGCCGAGCGCCAGCGCCATCTGCTTGACCAGCGCGAACGCCGAGTTGTACTGACCGACCATCGCCTCCGGCGCCAGGTCCGCGACCAGCGGCGCCACGGTCGGCGACAGCATCGCCTCACCGAGCCCGAAGAGCGCGTACGTGGAGACGAACGCGGCGGTCGCCATGGTCTGGCTGCCGTGGCCGAGCCCCGCGTACCCGGCGAAGAGCCAGGCCACGGTCCAGATGAGCCCCACGGCCGCGATGACGCGGCTGCGGCGGCGGCGCTCGACGAAGCGCAGCACCAGGAACTGGGCGACCACGATGACGGCCGTGTTGGCGGCGAGGGCGAGGCCCAGGGCCGACGGGTCGATCCCGGCGGCCTCGGTGCCGTACGCCGCGAGACCCGACTCGAACTGCCCGTAGCAGGCGAAGAACAGCACGAACCCGAGGGCGCAGAGCTGGAGCATGGCGCGGTGCCCGAGCACGGCCTTCAGACCGCCGCCGCTCCGGCCGCCCTGGGGGCGGGCGTCCGCGATGGCCGCGTTGCGCGGCAGCTTCACGGACAGCGCGATCGCGGCGAGGACCAGGAACATCCCGGCCTCGATGGCGAAGAGCAGGGTGAAGGACGCCGGACGGCTCTCGTCGACGATCTGGCCGCCGAAGAGCCCGCCGATGCCGAGCCCGAGGTTCTGCAGGAAGAACTGCAGGGCGAAGGCGCGGGTCCGGGAGGTCGGCCCCGAAGACCACACGATCATAGTGGCGAGCGCCGGCTGCATGACCGCGGTGCCCGCGCCGAGCAGGGCGGCGGAGCCGAGGACGGTCACCAGGCTGTTCGCGAGCCCGAGGCAAAGCGCGCCCACGGCGGCCGTCACGGCGGCGCCGACCAGGACGGGCAGGGGGCCGCGCCGGTCGATGACCCGGCCGGTGAAGAGCAGCGCGACCAGCGCGGCCAGGGCGAAGACGCCGAGGACGATCCCGGCCCAGAAGGAGCCGAGCCCTCGCACCGTCGCCACGTAGAGGTACAGATACGGAACGGTGAACCCGAGTCCGAACGCGCTCAGCGCGTTCCCCGCCTGGATCCGGCGCATCGCCGCGCCCATCACCTTGGTCACACTCACCACCTTGAGATCTCGAAGTGGAAGTACTCGAACCTGAAGGACTCAGATGCGAAGACTTCAACACTAAAGTTAGAACCTCAACAATACACACTCAAGGACTTAGACGCCAACGCGTCCCGTGCGATACTCGCGGCATGGCTGAGACCACCGAGCGCGGCGGGCCCACCGGCCCCGCCGGCCCCGAGGAGCCGACCCTCGACGAGCAGATCGCGGCGTACCAGCGCGAGTTCCGCGACCTCGACCCCCAGGTCGAGAAGGTCGTCTCGGCCCTGGGGCGGCTGAACCGGCGGATGAACGTGGCGTACGGACGCCAGGTCGCCGCGCTGGGCATCAGCAACGCCGAGTGGGAGGTCCTCAAGACCCTCGTCCTCGCGGGCAAGCCGTACCGGCTGGGCCCGGGCGAGCTGGCCAAGCGCCTCGGCCTCACCCCGGCGGCCATGACCCACCGCATCGACCGCATGGCGGGCGAGGGCCTGGTCACGCGCGACCGCGACGAGAGCAACCGGGTGCGGGTCATCGTCGAGCTGACGGACGAGGGGCGTACGAAGTGGCTGGAGGCCATGGAGATGGCCACCGACTTCGAGGAGGATCTGCTCCAGGACCTCACCCCGGACGAGCGGGGGGCGCTCGGCGAGATGCTGATCCGCCTGCTGCGCCGGGTGGAGCACGCCCAGCCGGACGCGGGCGGACGCCTCACCGACCTGGACTGAGGCCGGACTTGAGGGGGGTTGACACTGCCCTTCCCCGCGCGTAAGGTTCTTCGAGTTGTCACGGAGCCGGAACGGTTCTGCGGCAGCCGTCCGCCGCAGATCTGCGGCAACCCAACTCCGTACGACCTCCCGATCGGGATGAATTTCGGCATGCCGAATTCTTTTCGAAGGGGGCCGGATGGACTGGATGGATCGGCCGGCTCGATTAGGAGCCGCCCGGGAGATCCGCTAGGGTTTGGGACGTCGGAACGGCCCAACAGCCGGGAAGACAAACCGACTTGGTCCGGGAGACCGGAAATCAGGCCCGAAAGGATCTGATAGAGTCGGAACCGCCGGAAGGCCGAAAGGTCGGAAAGCGAATCCCGCCGACAGGGAAATCGGACACGAAAGAGTCTGATAGAGTCGGAAACGAAGGAAGCGCCCGGAGGGCCCGGAAACGGGAACGAAGGAAGCGTCCGTACCTTGAGAACTCAACAGCGTGCCAAAAGTCAACGCCAGATTG